>CAZQMH010000310.1:0-2501 GCA_964594435.1 uncultured Alcanivoracaceae bacterium | reverse complement strand
CAAATTGTTTATGGAGAAAGCGAGCGTGATTTTCCGTGGTTTCCAGCTCGGGTGGTGTGCCATGATATTTTGGGGCAGACGGCTTTTGTTGATTTGGCTGGTTTGCGTGATGCCATCGCTGAAAAAGGCGGTGACCCTGCCCAAATCAATCCTGTTGTACCGACACAGTTGATTGTTGATCATTCATTAGCGGTGGAACATGCGGGTTTTGAAAAAGATGCTTTTGCAAAAAACCGAGCCATAGAGGATCGCCGCAATGCCGACCGTTTTCACTTCATTAATTGGTGCAAAACGGCGTTTAAAAATGTTAATGTCGTGCCTCCTGGCAATGGTATTATGCACCAAATTAACTTGGAGCGTATGTCGCCTGTTGTGCAGATAAAAGATGGTGTTGCTTTTCCTGATACTTTGGTTGGTACAGATTCGCACACACCGATGGTGGATGCTTTGGGCGTTATTTCGGTGGGTGTTGGCGGCTTGGAGGCTGAAAGTGTGATGCTTGGTCGTCCATCTTATATGCGGTTACCTGAAATTATTGGAGTGGAACTTACGGGTGTGGCACAAGAAGGTATCACCAGCACCGATATTGTGCTTGCCTTAACAGAATTTTTAAGAAAACAAAAGGTTGTTTCCAGTTATCTCGAATTTTATGGCGAAGGAGCCAATGCCATGACTTTGGGCGAACGAGCGACTATTGCTAATATGACTCCTGAGTTTGGTGCTACGGCTGCTTTATTTTACATTGACCAACAAACCATTGATTATTTACGTTTGACTGGACGTGAGGAAGAACAAATCAAATTGGTCGAAAACTACGCCAAACAAACGGGACTGTGGGCAGAGGCCATGGTCAATGCCTACTACAAAAGGGTTTTACGTTTTGATATGGCTTCGGTTGAACGCAATTTGGCTGGGCCTTCTAATCCACATGCTCGGCTGGCAGTAAAAGATTTAGCCAAAAAGGGCATCACTGGTGATTACCGCAGCCATGATGGAAAAATGCCAGATGGGGCGTGCATTATTGCAGCCATAACCAGTTGTACAAATACCAGTAACCCGCGTAATATGATTGCCGCTGGTTTGATTGCTCGCAATGCCAATAAATTAGGTCTTGGGCGAAAAAAATGGGTCAAAACTTCGCTGGCTCCTGGTTCAAAAGCCGTAACTTTGTATTTAAAAGAAGCGGGTTTGTTGTCCGAATTGGAACAGTTGGGTTTTGGTGTGGTGGGTTATGCCTGCACTTCATGCAATGGAATGAGTGGAGCATTGGCTGATGACATTAAACAAGAAATTTTGGCACGAAAGCTTTACACTACAGCGGTTTTATCAGGCAACCGTAACTTTGACGGCCGCATTCATCCGCATGCTGAACAAGCATTTTTGGCATCTCCGCCTTTGGTTGTTGCTTATGCTATTGCGGGTTCTATTCGCTTTGATATAGAAAAAGATGCCCTAGGATACGACAAAAATGGCAAGGAAATCACCTTAAAAGACATCTGGCCAAGTGATAAAGAAATCAATCAAGTTATAAAAGACTCAGTCAAGCCAGAACACTTCACGCAAGTGTATGAACCCATGTTTAAACTCAATATCGCCAACGAAAACACCACCAAACCATTGTATAATTGGAACGAAAAAAGCACCTATATTCAACGCCCACCTTATTGGGAAGGAGCCTTGGCCGCCAAACGCACCATGCAAAATATGCGACCTTTGGCGGTACTTGGTGATAACATAACCACCGATCACCTCTCGCCCTCAAACGCCATACAATTATCTTCCGCTGCGGGTGCTTATTTAGCCAAAATGGGTTTGCCAGAAGCAGATTTTAACTCCTATGCCACCCATAGAGGCGACCATTTAACGGCACAACGTGCCACATTTGCCAATCCAAAATTGTTAAACGAAATGGTGCGAGATGAAAAAGGTGTCATTATTCAAGGCTCACTCGCCCGCTTGGAACCTGAGGGCAAACAAATGCGCATGTGGGAAACGATTGAAACCTATATGCAGCGAAAACAACCCTTGATAATCATTGCGGGCAAGGATTACGGGCAAGGCTCGTCTCGTGATTGGGCTGCTAAAGGTGTACGCTTGGCAGGAGTCGAGGTTATTTTAGCCGAAGGATTTGAACGCATCCATCGCACTAATCTACTCGGAATGGGCATTTTACCGCTTGAGTTTATTCACCCAGAAAACCGCATGAGCTATCAGATTGATGGCACAGAAACTTATGATGTTGAAGGAGAAATATCGCCAAATGCTAAAATGTCAGTAATTATGAACAAAAAAAATGGCAAGCAAGTTAAAATTCCAGCGATTTGTCGTTTGGATACCGCAGATGAAGTTTTGGTGTATGAGGCGGGCGGTGTTTTGCAACGCTTTGCTAATGAGTTTTTGGCAGCTATAAACTAGGAGCTTGTCCGAGAATAGCTTATCTGAGAATAGAAAACCTTTTGTGGAAAAGGTGAATTTGGGAACAACCTAATTTGTACTTGCAA
>CAZQMH010000309.1:0-2531 GCA_964594435.1 uncultured Alcanivoracaceae bacterium | reverse complement strand
GATAACAAAACTCACGTTGGTTTTGTTGCTCATCCTGATAATTTAAATTCACAAACAGCTGTTGTGCTCATTGTGCATATGTGGTCTGGACGGGTGTCTTTTGTTGAGGAAAAAGCCAAATACATGGCAAAAAAAGGTTATATTGGCTTTGCTATAGATATGTATGGTGAGGGCAAAACGGGTGCATCGGTCGAGGAGAATACGGCACTTATGCAGCCTTTTATCGAGCATCGGTCTTTCATGCAAAAACATATGGAGGCGGCATTTCATGCCATCGACCAAATCAAATGGGCAGATAAAAACAATACGGTTGCCATCGGTTATTGTTTTGGTGGTTTGTGTGTGCAGGATTTGGCACGTATCAATTCGCAAGTTAAGGGCGTGGTTAGTATTCATGGCTTGATGATGCCGGCTGCTAATATTTCGCAAGGTTTGTTTAAGTGCAAAGTTTTGTTGTTGCATGGTGCGGATGATCCGATGGTCAGTGATGAGGATTGGGTAAATTTGCGTTCCGAGTTAAATCATGCTGAATGTGATTGGCAAAAACATGATTTTGGTGGTGTCATGCACGCTTTTACCAACCCACAAGCCAATGATAAATCCTCAGGTACGGTTTTTAATGCAACGGCAGATAAACGCAGTAACCGATTGATTGATGATTTTATTGTGGAATGCTTTACTGATTAAGGGCGTGTTCTAGATTTGATTCTAAACTTGAAAAATAGCATTTTTTCTGGTGCTGGAGCTTTTGAGTCGATAGGCGGTTAATGCTCCACCCCAAACTTTACCGGTATCCAAACAGATGAGATTGTTTTCGGCATAGAGCCCTAGTGCTGACCAATGTCCTATGACGATTGTTGCTTTTATTTTTTTTCTATCGGGATAGTGAAACCACGGTATTAATTTGGGGAAGGTTTCTATTTCTCCTTTGGCAGAAAAATTAAGACCGCCATTTTTGTATAAAAACCGCATTCTGGTTAAACTATTGACCGCAAACCGTGCCCTGTCCATGCCTTTGAGCTTGTTTGAGTAGTGGTTGGGTTTGCTGCCGTACATGTTGTTGAAAAATTCTTTTGGTTTTTTTTGCAACCAATTTTCGATGTTTTTTGCTTCAATACGGGCCCTGTTTAGCGTCCAAAGCGGATAAATACCTGCATGAACGATGACCTTTTTATATTTTTTTAATTGGATTAATAAGTTTTGTTGTCGCAACCAATTCAACAGCAATGAGGCATCTGCTGAAGCGAAAATTTGACTAAATTCGGTGTTTTTCTTTTTTCGTAATCGTTGCACATGGTATTGTGCTAATAGACTTAAATCATGGTTGCCAAGCGTTACGCGACAAACGTTTTGGTGGGCATAAACCCAGCGTAGAACTTCTAAAGATTGCCCACCTCTATTGACCAAGTCTCCACAAAATATGATTTTATCCTTTGTGCTATTGAATTTTATCTTGTGCAGTAATTGCATTAACGCATCAAAACAACCTTGCACATCACCAATAAGGTAAGTTGCCATTAATGAAAAACCTTGTGATTGGGTTGGCGACGGTATTTGCTGAATTCTGGTAGTTCCCACGGGCGGATGGCAATGACCATGGTGTTGCCAAAACGGCGTTCATAGTCAATGGTTTGGTCTTTGTAGGCACAGTCACTAAAGCTTTGGGCGAGATTTTTAATTTTTCGGTGAATACTGTCGCTGGATATTTTTGAAATCATGCCATTGATAACCAGACGCAGTTCTCCTGGTCGATTGAATTGGCAGGAGAAAAAATCATCTTGGATATGCGTTTCAAAATAGCGTTGAATGGGGCCGTTTTTTTGCCATTGAAAGGTGCGGCTTATCAAGGGTTTTATTTTGTTATCGGGTTTGAGTTGTAGCAGTTTAATTTTTTCTAATTGCAGCAGTAGACTTATTAATTCAGCCTTTTTTAAAGCGTAAAGTTGATGGATTTGTTCAAATGTTAAGTTATTCAATACCGAAACTGTCACCAGCATCAGCCGCACATCGGAGACGATTTTGCGTTCTTGTGCCCTAGATAATTGTTCTAATTGTTGGCTATTGAGTTGTACCAATTCCAGTAAATCGGCAATCTCCATATCCATCAGTTCACAAATTTTTTCTAAACGATTAAGAGAGATATCTCCTTGGGTAAACTGGCGTTTGATGCTAGATTCTGAAATATGCAAATACTTGGCAACATCAGCATATTTAAAACCTTTTTGCCGCAGTGTTTGCTTTAAAGTGAGGATGATTTGGTTGGATTGGCTCATATTCGGTACACCAAAAATTTCATGAATTTTGACATGCTGCCCATGATTTTTTTTACTGGCTTGGGCAAATCGACTCCGCCTGCTGCCCGTGCATCGTTCCCATGACGAATTTCATCTTGTTGCATTTGTGCAAGTATGGCATGGGTTTTGCTGTCTTTTGTTGGTATTTGTTCGATGTGTTCTTGCAAATGGTCTTCCACTTGTTTTTCTATTTCCATAACAAAACCATAGCTTATTTTGTCTCCAAACAAGGCTGCA
>CAZQMH010000308.1:0-2563 GCA_964594435.1 uncultured Alcanivoracaceae bacterium | reverse complement strand
CCGGAGGGATAGGACAAATAGATGATGAGCACATTGAAAAAGGAATGCCAGAAATAACCACATCAGCCGCCTGCCAACCGTTGTTTTTTATTATGGTTTGCAAGTTCTGTGCCGCATCATGGGCAAGTTTTAGACGGCCGTCATCTATTGTTTTGCTCAGATACTCTACAAAATCTTTGTTAATTTCAACGGCCAGTAATTCAGCATCATTTTGCATTTGAGCCAAAATCCCCTTGGTCGTGCCGCCAGTACCAGGGCCCAATTCGACAATATGTTTGGCTTTATCAAGCTGAGCTTGAGTGGCGATGCTTTTGACCAAAGCTTGCGTGCTTGGAAAGAGATAGCCGACTTGTTTAGGCTTGAGAAAAGCATTTTTTAAAAAGAATGCGGATTCTTTGACCGATGTTTTACTTTTTTTGGTCATTTGTTTAACAAATCCAGCACATATTGCACAATGGTTTCGTGTTTTATACGAACATTTTGCATCTCTTTGCGTGATTTGTATTCCACCTCGCCATCATCCAATGCTCGGTCGCCTATGGTAATTTGGTGTGGAATACCTAATAGTTCGGCATCAGCAAACATAACACCAGGACGAATTTTTCTATCATCCAACAGAACTTCAACCCCATGCTGTCTTAATTGTGCATACAATTCATCGGCAATTTGCTTCACCCGTTCACTCTTAGCTCGATTCATCGGCAGCAGCACCACACTGAACGGTGCGATTTGTTGCGGCCAGATAATGCCTTTTTCATCGTGATTTTGCTCAATGGCGGCCGCCACCACACGGCTGACACCAATGCCATAACAGCCCATAACCATCGGTTGTGATTTGCCTTGTTCATTTAATACCACCGCATTCATGGATTTTGTATAGACATCTCCCAATTGAAAAATATGCCCAACTTCAATGCCGCGAGCTATTTTTATTGTGCCTTTGCCATCGGGCGATTTATCGCCCACTTTGGCATTGCGAATATCCGCTACACTGCTATATTTGGCATCTCTATCCCAATTTACACCTGTTAAATGCTGGTCATTTTCATTGGCTCCCGTGACAAAATCACTCATAACGGCAACCGCTTGATCAACAATAATTTCACAAGCTAAATCCCTAACGCCGATGGAGCCCGCCTCGCATCCAGCCAGATTTACAATCGCCTCATCTTCTAAAAAAGTTAAAGGCGAGGCAACTTGCGGTAAATTGGCAGCTTTGATTTCATTCAGTTCATGGTCGCCACGCAGCACCAAAGCCACGGGTTGCTCAACACCTTCCACCAGTAAAGTTTTTATCATTTTTTTAGGTGAAAGTGCCAGAAAATCGGCGACTTCTTGAATGGATTTTTTGTTAGGAGTTGCCACAACTTTCAGTTCTTGAGTCGGTTCCTTGCGTGCAGATGTCGGTGCGAGAACGGCACATTTCTCGATATTTGCAGCATAATCTGAGTCGGTAGAATAAGCAATGGCATCTTCACCAGAATCTGCCAAAACATGAAACTCATGCGAGCCTGTGCCACCAATTTCACCAGAATCTGCTTCCACAGGTCGGTATTTTAAGCCAATTCGTGCAAATATATTGCAATAGGCTTGATGAATTTTTGCATAGGTTTGTTGCAAGCATTCGCTATTTAGATGAAAAGAGTAAGCATCTTTCATTAAAAATTCTCGGGCTCGCATAACGCCAAAGCGTGGACGAATTTCATCCCGAAACTTGGTTTGAATTTGGTAAAAGGTAATGGGTAACTGCTTGTAAGATTTTATTTCTTTGCGAGCAAAATCCGTAATTACTTCCTCATGGGTTGGTCCAAAACAGAAATCACGCCCTGCTCTGTCCTTTATTTTTAGCAACAAAGAGCCATATTTATCCCAACGTCCTGTTTCTTGCCATAATTCCGCTGGCTGGATGGTAGGCATTATCATCTCCATGGCGCCTGCTTTGTCCATTTCCTGCCGAACGATTTTTTCAATTTTACGCAAAACACGTAAACCCAGTGGCGTCCACGAATACAAGCCAGAACCCAAACGACTTAACATGCCCGTACGTATCATAAGACGGTGACTTATTATTTCAGCATCAGCTGGCGTTTCTTTGCGAGTTTGCAGATGAAATTGTGTTGTTCTCACGGTTAAATCAATCCAAAAATAATTCAAAACGCTATGATAACGGAATCCTCTACTCTTGAATAGTAAGTTTTTGGTTATGGTGCGAGATTGTTGAAATTTTACTGATTTCCACAAATCCAAATATAAAAATCACGCTTAAAGCACAATCCCATCACAATCAATGTGGCGGATGATTCACAACAACGTTGTGAAACTATACATGAAAGCATTTTAGACTAAGCAATAAAAACCTTTTTTTGCATACTAGAAGTATTATTCCGTGTATTCATAAAAATTTACTCATTATTTTTTCAATTGTTTTAGTTTTCCACGGATTACGCAGATTTTTGTTTTGGTGGTTGTTGGTTATTATGCTATGGGTGATGAGATGAACGCCCCAATACGGCATCACAATGTGCCAAATTGTAGTAAAATACAATTTTATTAACTAATATTT
>CAZQMH010000307.1:0-2563 GCA_964594435.1 uncultured Alcanivoracaceae bacterium | reverse complement strand
CTGGTCGATGTCAAAGCCATTGGCGATTACACTATTTTGGGTGATACCTTGGATGATGCCGCAGGTGAAGCCTTCGATAAAACGGCAAAACTGCTTGGTTTAGGCTATCCAGGAGGCAAAATATTGTCTGATTTAGCAAAACTTGGCGACAAAACCCGCTTTAAATTCCCACGTCCCATGCTCAATCGTCCCGGTTTGGATTTTAGCTTTTCTGGATTAAAAACTGCCGTTCGAGTCGCTTTTATGCAAGAAATTGAAAAAAACACCACGCATAATACGGATAACACAAGGCAGCACAAAGAGCAACTCATGCAAGATATTGCAGCAAGTTTTCAGGACGCCGTTGTCGATACTCTGGTAAAAAAGTGCATCCGTGCCCTCAAACAAACGGGCTACAAAACATTGGTTATCGCTGGAGGAGTCAGTGCAAATTCTGAACTACGCCGCCAGCTTCGACAATTAGAACAAAAGCTATCTTGTCAAACATTTTTTCCAAAACTCGAATACGGCACTGACAATGGAGCCATGATTGCCTATGCTGGAGCCATGCGATTATTAATAAAGAAAAGTTTTGGCAATAAAATTAAAGCTTACCCACGTTGGAATTTAGAAAATCTTAATAAATTCTAAACCTTAATCCCAAATCCCGATACAAAAATATCGAATATGAGCATTTGCTAATGTAGCAGTTGCTAAATAATTGTGCTACAATCTCCCATTAAATAAAATTACCTAACAAATTTGAGGAGATATTATGTCTAACACAAACGTCAATGCCGATACGCAAAACACCTATGGGCAAATGGGTTTAGCGAGTTTAGCCGCACGCTTTACGCTGGGATTTATTTTTTGGGGCGGCTTTTCACGTCGTGCCATCTATGCTGTTGCCCCCGCCGATGGCAACCACTTTAAACTGGATGTCGAACATGCAAACTTTGTAGGCAACAAAATTGCAGCGGCATATCCTGGTTCATTTATGCCAGATTTGTTGGTTTCTGTCATACAAAATGTTTCACTGATGAATTTCACCATGTGGCTGTTTTCCTTTGCTGAACTGGCGGTTGGTTTAGCTTTGATATTTGGTTTTGCCACACGTTTTGCCGCCATTGGAGGCATGTTGCTTAATTTTGGCATGATGTTAGTCTTTGGTTGGATGGGTTCCACTTGTTTGGATGAATGGACCATGGCAGCTTTTGGTTTTGGTATCTCTGTTACCGCTTATATAACGGGTGCAGGCTATTATTCAATTGATAACAAATTACGTAACACAGGCATTGGGCAATGGAAAATATTTCCTTGGTTGTTCTCAGGGCCTCTACCATTAAGCAATGATGGCTTGAAAAAATTCAGTCTATGGATGACCGCTCTTACCTTTTTGTTTGTGGTTGGGTTTTATAATGCCCTATACGGTGCAACTTATAGCAAGCTTAAGCCACGAGTTGGTTTTCATAGACAAAACATCCAAATATCCGAAGTAAAAATCAGCGATGATGGCGGTCTATCTTTTTACGGCTACGTCAATGCTGGGCCTGATACACAAGCGGCATACATTATAAAAGCAGAGTTGATGGATGAATTCGGCGATGTGGTTGAATCGTGGGATGGCAAGAAAATGGCAAATATGCCTGATGCAAACATTGATAATTTCTTCAAAATGCCTTGGGGTTCAAAATTCAGACGAACACGTTACGGTTTTGCAGGGAAAACAGGGGCTCAAGCCACTATCAAGCTACCTGCTGATGGTGATACCGAAGTCGAAGAAGGCGAAGTATATACCTTAAAACTATCCCAAGTCGAAGGCAAACCGTTTGAATTTACAGGTAAAGCTGTTGCCAAAGGCGATGGTTTTGTCTTAGAAGGCGAAGCCTCAAAACCCGCAGCCCATTAATTTAGAGGAGAAAACGATGCGAATAATAATTAATATCTTGGCTTTAATCGGCGTGCTAGCCATAGGCGGTGGCATCTATGGTTGGAGTAAGTTTGGTGAAGACTATAAGGTCTTTAAATCCTTTGATCCAAAAGCTGGAGAAGTCTATTGGGAAATGTGGCAAAAACTTAAAAAATCACGTGTCACTGCCCAAGCCACAGTCTGGATAAAGGAATTTGATGATGGTGTGAGCAAGGAGGATGCCGAAGAGTCGATGAAACTGGTTGCCAACGACATGAACATGAAAATTGTTGGAGAATTACCGCTTTCAGAGCAAGTATTTGCCGAAACAGGCAAACCTCAACGATTTTTGAAGATTTTTGAATTTTGTGATGCCCAAACGGCTCGTGCCATGGTTGACTACAACGAATATGTCTCTGCTTATTTGCCGTGCAGAGTAGCCATGCTCGAACGCAAAGACGGGACATTTGCCTTGTACTCAATGAACATGGATATGATATTGCATGGAGGCGAATCGTTGCCACCAGAATTATTTAAAAAAGCTCAGCATGTTAAAGATGTCATCTTAGCCGTTATGGAAAAAGGTGCGGCGGGCGATTTTTAACTACAAAAATAAACGCTAACCTGAATATTTCATGCAAGAATGGAATTTATGGGAAAAATGGCAAAATAGAT
>CAZQMH010000306.1:0-2588 GCA_964594435.1 uncultured Alcanivoracaceae bacterium | reverse complement strand
GCAAATACAAAGGCACATAACCCAAATCTTGAGCAAGCATTTGACCATAGTCATCACCATTTTTTTGCCAGTGCAAATCATTCATGCACAAGCCATGCACTAAAATAAGTACTTTTTGTTTAGGCTTTTGGAGCAATAGATCAATAGCCTCATCATTCAGGCTTTGGTGATTTTGTCGCAAGCTCATAGTAATTGCTAAAGGATTTTTGCGTTGATGCAAATAATCACCAATCACGCCGTTAGTGACAGCAATGAGTGCATGGCGAGATTTTAACGATGGTTCTTGGTCAAGCGAATGACTTAACTTACCCAACACAACATCCAAACCATCGCCAAAAATATCGGTAATCTTACGAATATTGCGATAAACCATACCAGAAATACCCTGTGCATCCTTTTTGGGGTCTCCAACAACTGAAGTGAAACTCGCAATAGTGCTGTGCAAAGATTCCACCAAAGAAGTGACACCTTTTACCGCATCAACCGTGATTTGACTCACGCCTTGAAGGTCATTGGATATATTTTGAATTATTTTTTTCATGATTTAGCAATTGTACTGCATATAAGCCCATGTTATACTCAAATTTTTGCAAAAAACACACTTAAACATGATTATTCCAAATAAAATAATCCCTCAATTTGAAGAGAAAAAGCAGATAACAACACAAAGCCAGCTTTTTAGCAATGGATTTGCTATTTTTCAAAAGGCTCTTTTGCTAAGCTCGCTTGCACTTGCGAGCCTTGCTTGTGTCGCCCAAAACTACACACCACGCTATTTCTCTCTAGCCAAAAATCGTGTTTATGATATTGAAATCATCCTTTTTGCCTATAAAAAACAACTACCCAATGCCGAAACCTATAGCAATAAGCCGATATTCGATACCGCAAATGCCCTCAATTTAGCCACTAAACCTGCCAATTTACCCTTAACCAAACCAAGTGACAGCAACAGCAATGATGAATACACCATTGCCATCGACAAAAATCGCAGTCAACTCAATGTATTAGCATGGTTTGAACATGACTCAAGTTTTTTCCAGCTCAATGCTGTTTGGAAAAAATTGAAAAATGCTCCAGATACCATTCCCTTAATTCACAAAGCTTGGCGTCAACCACAAACGCCCTTTAAAAAACCTCAATACGTCAAAATCAACAACCAACAAGCCGATTCCATGCCGCTGCCCGATTTAAGTGTCATTGGACAAGTGGCGTTTTCCAAAGGGAGATTTTTACATTTCGGGCACCAAGTCAACCTGATTAGAAATTATTATGACAGCAACAACAACCCTCAAAATATGGTTTTCGCCATAACCCAAAGAAAACAAATCAAGACTAATGAAATTCATTATTTTGATTCACCATGGTTTGGCAGTATTGTCAAAATAACCGAAGTCACAGGAAAATAACAGAACAATAACAGGTAAATATCATGCAAAAAATACGCACAACACTTTTAATCATCGCACTCATAACCATGACAGGTTGCCAACAAACAAAAAAAGAGCACGCCAAACATGTCAAAGCATGGAAACTCGACAAACAAAACAGCACCATCAGCCTTATTTCAACAAAAAATAACAAAATTTCAGAAGTCTTTGCCTTCACCCAATTTGAAGGAACAATTAACGCAGATGGCTACCTTGAAATCAGTATAGAACTGGCATCATTAGAAAGCTCAATTCCGTTACGCAATCAACGCCTGCAAAAACATTTGTTTGCAACAGAAAACTTTCCATTAGCAGAAATCCATACCCAACTCAAAGCCGAAGATTTAAATACTGGCATTCATAGCATTAGCTTTGATGTTGACATGCATGGCGTTTCAAGCATTCTGCAAGCAGAGTTTATGGTTTTTGACCAACGCGGTACAAAAACCATCACCTTACACAAGCCTTTGATAATAAATGCTAAAGATTTTGGACTCGAAAACGGCATAACAACGCTAAAGAAGCTTGCCAAACTGCAAAGCATTGCTTTTACCGTGCCACTTAATATTATTTTAACTTTTGAAGCAGCTCATTAGTCATCTGTTTGCTTAAAGCCAAATCAGGTTTCATCCCTTTATACAAAGTTACATGAATTAAATTACCATTGCCAACAGCAGAAATTTGACCATCATTAGTGCGAATATACGCTTTATCGCCAACACCTTCTAACACCTCAACACTTTTCTTTTGAATGAAATAGGACTGCGAACCATCTAAAGTTTTTTCATCGGCTCCACCAATAATTCCAATTGTCACATTCAAACCATACTCGACACCCGCTGATTTAAACTGAACACTGCAAAAAGGAAAACGATTAGTGCTGCCTTTTTTACAGTCATAGCCCTCAATGCTTGAAAATTGAGACTTAAGAAAATCTTCACTAACAACCGTGCAGGCATCGACTATTTTATTTTCTTGCTTCGGTTGTGCCACAGCACTCTTTGTCGCCGAAGCAGATTGAGATTGCGAGGAATTATCACCACAAGCTCCAAGAGCAAGCACACACACAGCCGTTATAAGAATTTTTTTCATAGTAACTGCTCACGCTACCGTCATTGCCGCGAAGGCGGTAATCTCATAAATAATAATTACAATATATGG
>CAZQMH010000305.1:0-2619 GCA_964594435.1 uncultured Alcanivoracaceae bacterium | reverse complement strand
ATGAACCACGTTTCCAAAATCTGCAATGGATTCCAGCTAAACACGCACCCAAATTCATCAAAAATTATATTGATAACAGCATTCCATTGATGGAAACACAACGCTTTGTCGCCCAAAAAAACATCCCATTACCGCTGCTCGTTTTTGCACTTTTATTGTGCCTTGGCTTGGCACTATTTGCCTACCGCCAAATGCTCTTTAATGATTACTTTCAATCACAAATCCATGCATCTCAAATGGTTATATTTGTCGCATCCAGTCTTGCGGCACTCGTATTTGGGCTATTAAGTTATTTATTGTTTAAGAAAAGACACAAAACCGCACAACTGTTACAACAAAACAAATACCGAGAGGGATTGTTCGTTCTTAATAAAGCATTGCTGTTGCACAAAGCCTCCAACTATTGTTATATTCCCAGCAAAGCAATCGTTCAATTTAAGCTCACGCAAAACAAAAGCGATCTCATTATTCAATGCAACAAGCATGGGGAAGATTTAACTTTTCGACTAGGTTTTTTAGCAACCAACTTCAAAAAACTCCACCAATCCCTTACAAACTGGCAAAAAAGTAACATTTGGGTGCCACCTAGTACGCAAAACTCTCACCGTCGAAATGCCTAAAATCAAACGGCGTAGTGTTCCGCCAATTGACACGTTACAAAACTGCGGTCTTTCTCCCTTAATTCAAAGACTCTACCTCGCCCGTGGCATCACACATGTCTCACAAATCACCTACAAATTGCAAAATTTACTCAAGCCCAAACAATTATCAGGCATAAAAAAAGCCGCACAAATGATACACCAAGCAATAAACAACAAAAGCAAGATAGTCATTGTTGGCGACTTTGATGCCGATGGAGCCACGGCAACCGCTCTTTGTCTGCGAGCCTTTCGAGCATTTGGGCACCACAATATTGACTTTTTAGTACCCAACCGATTCGAGTACGGCTATGGCTTGAGTCCGCAGCTCATTCCGATATTGCAACAAATGCAAGCCCAATTGATAATAACTGTCGATAATGGTATCTCCTCATTCGAGGGTACACAAGCCGCCATTGATGCAAATATGCAAGTTATCATTACCGACCACCACCTGCCAGCCGAACAACTCCCAAACGCAGATGCCATAGTCAACCCCAACCTAAGAGGCGATGAATTTCCCAGCAAAAACCTCGCAGGAGTTGGCGTGGTATTTTACTTATTAGCAGAAGTCAGAGCCCAACTCACACAAGCTCATTATTTCACCGACCACAATATCTCACCACCCAATCTGGCACAATGGCTAGATATAGTCGCACTTGGCACCGTCGCCGACATGGTAACATTAGATGACAATAATCGTATTTTAGTGACCGCAGGACTCAAACGCATCCAAGCAGGCAAAAGCATAGCTGGCATAAAAGCATTATTACTGATTGCAGGCAAAGAATACGCAAAAACCACAACCGAAACCTTCGGCTTTGCCATCGCTCCACGCCTCAATGCAGCGGGCAGACTAGAAGACATGAGCATAGGGATTGAACTGTTAAGCACCGATGATGAAAACCTTGCCAAAACCAAAGCCTTAGAACTCGACACCATCAACCAACAACGCAAAGCCATACAAAAAGACATGCAAGCAACAGCCAACAGCGTCATCAACGAGTTGGACAAAATCAAAAAATTGCCTGATGGCATCTGCCTTTACCACAAAGACTGGCACCAAGGAGTAGTGGGCTTGGTGGCATCAAAAGCCAAAGAAAAAACCAATCGACCCGTCATAGCATTTGCCCCAGAAAACGACAAATCCGACATTCTTAAAGGCTCAGCCCGCAGCATAGCAGGCTGTCATATTCGCGATGCTTTGGTCGCAATAGAAACCCAATACCCCAATCTCATGCTCAAATTTGGTGGCCACGCTATGGCAGCAGGTTTATCAATTGAACAAAAAAACTACCAACAATTCCGTGACATTTTCAACCAGCACGTCAGCAAAACCCTAACCGACACTCAACGCCAACACATCATCGAAACCGATGGCGAACTCGATTCCAGCGAACTGTGTCTCGCCGTCGCACAAGAACTGCAACAACACGGACCATGGGGACAAAATTTTCCCGCACCATTATTCGATGGCTGGTTTAATATCATAGAGAAGAAAGAAGTAGGGCAGGGGCACACCAAACTAACCCTGCAAACACAAGATTTCAGCAAACGCATCGCCGCCATAGCTTTTGGCATACACCCGCAACAATTTAAAAAATTACAAGAAAAAAACCAAATCACCTATCGCCTCGACATCAACGAATTTCGAGGTCGCAGAACCCTACAACTCATCGTCCAAGACATCATCAACTAAGCCGCCATCGCAGAGTTTATCAAAAGCGGCTTGGTCATAAATTAGTGTAACCTCTATTCCAATTAATTTAATTAAAGTGCTAAAAACTTAAATCTATCTGTACAAAATAGAGTGAGAGGGTGTAAACCAAACTACAGAGCACAAGATAAAAAGCTTTTTTCTCTATCATAATCTAACTATAAAATCAGGCTTGTCCAACAAACGGTTCTGATTGTGGCTTGTTCCTCGCACAATCTAAGCTTATCCGTTATGTGTCTTTTTAAGTATCATAATCACCACTAT
>CAZQMH010000304.1:0-2640 GCA_964594435.1 uncultured Alcanivoracaceae bacterium | reverse complement strand
ACATGGTATTGATATTCGTACCATTCAGGATTTAATGGGGCATAAGAGTCTTGAAGCGACTATGATTTATACACAGGTTATTAAAGATTTAAATAAAAATAACATTCCTAGTCCGTTGGATTTGCTTGAGTAGGCTTTGAATGTTTATTTATAAATTTGGGGTAGCTATTCAGATCATACCATAAATCCAGCTTTTCTGTAATAGATTATCTGTTCTCGGACTAGCTCCAAGGATTTGGATAAAAAAAAGTTACTGCTTTTTTGGGTTGAAAAAAAATCATTTCGCACCCATAATGGCACTACTTTAGCACATGAGCATTGTATGAATATAACAGTATCCGAACAAGCCCAAACATTTTTGGCGGATGTTATCAATAAACACGATATAGATGACTTGCATTTACAAGTAATGGTAAAAAATCCTGGCACGCCAATTGCGGATTGTTTTTTGAATTTTTGTGAACGTGATGAAGTGCCACCTGATGCCTATGAATTTCCTCAAGGTAGCTTTAATTTGTATATCAATAAAGCCGATGAGAAATATTTGGACAATGCCGATATTAGCTATGATGATACCGACACAGGTGGTCAGCTCAACATAAAAGCACCCCAACTCAAAGGCAAAGAACCAGAAAAAGATGCTCCGCTGTTTGAGCGTGTGCAATATTTCATCAATGCCGAACTTAATCCTTCACTTGCGATGCACGGTGGTTTTGCCAAATTAGCATCGATTGATGATGGTTATGCCTTTATCGAATTTGGTGGTGGTTGCACAGGTTGCGGTATGGCGGGACAAACTTTATCCATGGGCATGGAGACAAAATTATTGCGAGCATTTCCTGAACTCAAGGGTTTAATGGACGGCACAGATCATTCTAAAGGAGAAAACCCCTATTATGAGTGAATACATAAAAGCCGTAAGTGCTGCTGATTTCGAGCATGAAGTCTTAACAAAATCACAACAAGTACCCGTTTTGGTGGATTTTTGGGCCGATTGGTGTGCACCTTGCAAACAACTTATGCCTGTTTTGCATAATTTGGTCGATTCTTTAAACGGTGCCGTTCATTTAGCGACCGTTGACACCGATGCCGAACAAGAACTTGCCATGCAATTTGGGGTGCGTTCATTACCTACGGTTGTGTTAGTCAAAAATGGCGAAATCGTTGAACAATTTATGGGAGCTATTGCCGAAAGTGAAATCAAAGCCCTTATCGAACCGCACCTAAGCTTAGTTGAAGAAGACAAAGAACAAACGCCTGAATTTTCCGAAAACTTAGCCAAAGCCTTTGAATTAATTAACAACGGTCAAGTTTCCCAAGCAATTGTGCACTTGCAACAAGATAACTCTTTACAAGCCAAGTTGCTTTTGATTAAGATTTACCTGCAACAAGGCGACAGTGACTTAGCAACAGATTTATTTAATAAATTGGATGCAAAAGAACAAACCCAAGATGATGCCAAAGTTATAAAAGCAACAATTGAACTCATCACTCAAAGGCAAGAGTCTGATAATTTGGCATTGCAAACAGCTATTGAAGAAATAATTTCTTCTGACCCAGAATCGGGCACGCAAAAATTGCTAGAATTGTTAGCCACAACCAAAGGCGATGAAAAAAATTCGATTAAAAAGGCGTTGCTTACCGCATTTAATCTGATAGATGAACCAAAAACTTTATCCCAACTCAGGCGAAAAATGGCCTCACTGGTGTTTTAAAAGACTCACATAATTTAAAAAGAGAAAATACAATGAAAAAAATAATTATCCTTTTGGCTCTGGCTTTAGCATTCACAACCCAAAGTCAAGTGGCAAAACCTCAATTAAAAGTCGTAAAAAGACCGCCTTATACACAAATGTTATTTCAACACGAAAACACCTTTATCGGTCCACAGCCTCAATACCAAGATTTTGCCTTATTGAAAAAATCTGGATTTACCAAAGTTATCAACATGCGAACGCCAGCAGAAATGAAGGAACTTAAATTTTATGAAGATTATTTGCTCAAGAAAAATAATATAAAATACGTTTTCATCCCAATTGGTGGCGATGACAACCCCTACTCACCAGAAAAACTTGCCGAATTTGCCAAAGCTATGGAAAACACCGATGGCAAAGTCCTTTTACATTGCCGTTCAGGACACCGTGCATCCGAGTTATGGGCGGCTTATTTGGTCAAGTACAAGGGCAAAACACCCGATGAAGCACTGGAAATGGTCAGCGACATAGGCTGGTGGCCAATGCCAATGGAATCTTTGCTTGGAAAAAAACTGCATGTGACAATTGCGGACTAAACCCAAAACCAAATCGTGATAACAACTTGATACAACCATGAATAAACCACCCGAAATCAAAATCATACCAGCATTCTCTGTACCGTTTGCCGCTTCTTTTCTCGCCGATTGTGGGCAAATGAATGCCGATTTAAGGCAATTATTCCTCTCCCGAGAAACCGATCAGTACAGAAACAAGATGCGTAATTCCATCGAGGACGATAAGGTTTTTGAAAGCAATTTTGATTTATTTACCTGGCAAGAAAAATGCGTTGTACAGTTAAAAGAGTTTATGACCGGATGCTTATTAGAAACCATCGGCATGCTGAACCAATACAAACGCTCACGTGTCGCCGAATTTGATGTGTTTG
>CAZQMH010000303.1:0-2651 GCA_964594435.1 uncultured Alcanivoracaceae bacterium | reverse complement strand
ATAACTACCGGTGAACCAATCTTTAGCTTTTTGAATATTACCCATCCCATTACCAAAACGTTGCGTGCCAAAATAATTTGGTGCACCATTGCTTATGACGTGCTTAATATTTTCTTCAATTTGCTTCTTATCACCAACAACATCTCTAACAATTATGTTAAATCTGTTACCATCTAGTTGTCCTGTTTTTATTTTCTTGTTGTGTTGTGCCAACTTTAATAAAACTATTTCATTGGGCAATGCCGCTTGAATTTTGGCTTTATCTGTAACTTTGGCGAGTTGTACGCTGAACCATTGCGTGGTAATAGCATGGCGGTCTTTGAGCCCTGCGTAGCCAACTTGTTTTTGCGGTACTTGACAGATTGTGGCGAGTTGTTTGGCAACCCAATTGGTGTTGGTGCTGGTTTTTTCGATTAATAGCCAAAGGTGTTCACCCTGATGAGTGAAATCTACACTTAATTGCTCGCTTACTTGAAAATCTGCTGGGCTGGTGCGTATTTTACCACTTGCGGTGATGAGGTTGATTGTTGGAAAGAGCTTATCGTATTGTGTCATGTTTGTTAAATCTCCCAAAAAAAAAGGACAACTTAAAAGTTGTCCTTCGTATTTGTTGGGTAAATAATTATTTATACAACAGTTACATTCGCAGCTTGAGGGCCTTTTTGACCGTCTTCTACGTCAAATTCAACGGCTTGTCCATCAGACAAAGTTTTGAATCCATCACTTGCAATAGCTTTGAAATGTACGAATACATCGCTTCCGCCTTCACGTTCGATAAAACCGAAACCTTTTTTTTCATCAAACCATTTTACTGTACCAGTAGTCTTACTCATTTGGATATCTCCATAATTAAAATTATATATATATTTTTAACACATTAGTGTGCTAAAAAGTGTGTTGCTGTGAAATTGCGGAACTTACTTACGTGGAACTTTGAGAATGAAACTAAAGAGACATTAAAATCGTATAAACATAAATATTAGCTGTTCGTCTTACCAGCGGGGTACATTATAAGGTAAGTTACAGTAAAACATGTAAATTAAAGCTAAAAATATGAATTTATTGCAAAAAATGGCCCAAATCACCCCTTGATGAGTGATTTGGGCTTGAAAATTACAGCTTTTCCGTCATTTCTGGAATAATTTTAAACAAATCACCAACCAAACCAATATCTGCCACTTCAAATATTGGAGCATCTGCATCTTTATTGATGGCGACAATCGTGCCAGCATCTTTTATGCCAGTTAAATGCTGTATTGCACCACTGATACCAAAGGACATGTACAAGTCAGGAGCAATAATTTTACCCGTTTGCCCGACTTGCATTTCATTCGGACAATAGCCAGCATCCACTGCCGCACGGGATGCACCCGTTGCCGCACCAATTTTATCTGCAAGTTGGTAGACTATAGCAAAGTTTTCTTCACTGCCTACACCTCGACCACCTGAAATAACTTTGGCGGCGGTTTGTAAATCTGGTCGTTCGGAATTTCCCGCTTGTAAGGAAACAAATTTTGTTTCACTTTGGCTGTTTTCAATGCGATGATTTTCAATGGCGGCTGAGCCCGATTGCATGTCGCCTGTTTTAAATGATGCTGTGCGGATGGTGGCAACAATTTTATCATGGTTCGATTTAACCGTAATAATCGCATTGCCTGCATAAATCGGCCGCTTGAAAGTGGTCGCATCTATGACTTGCATGATGTCACTGATTTGGTTTTGATGCAGAAGAGCAGCAACACATGGCAAGACATCTTTGCCAAAGGTGGTAGAAGGAGCAAAAACATGCGAATAGTTTTGGGCTAATTCAGCAATTTTTGGTGCAATTCCTTGTGCAAGCTTCCAGTTTTCATTACTGGTTGCCACAGCATGAACAGTAGAAACTCCAGCTAATGTGCTTGCTTTTGTTGCGATTGTGTTAACATCATCGGCAAAAATGACCAAATCAATTGTAGCACCAGATATTTGCTGAGCCGCAGTAACCGCTTTTGATGTGCCTTGATTGATGCTGTTGCCATCGTGTTGTGCAAGGATTAATATTTTACTCATTAGACTAGCCCCTTTTCTTTTAATTGTGCGATAAGTTCATCTACTGATTCAACCATTATACCTTTTTGGCGAGGTTGTGGCGTTTGGTAGCTTTCTATGCTGAGTTCTTTGTCTTCAAAACCAGCGAGAGTTTCATCAATTGGCATAATATCCAACGGTTTTCTTTTGGCTTTCATAATATCTGGAAGCTTAACAAAACGGGGTTCGTTCAAACGTAAGTCAGTCGATATAACCGCAGGCAAAGCAACTTCAATGGTTTCCAGCCCTGCATCAATTTCACGTGTTGCTAAAGCCTTGTCGCCATTTAACTCAAGTTTTGAAACAAAAGTTGCTTGCGGACGTTGCCAAAGTGTGGCAAGCATTTGTGGTGTTTGGTTGTTGTCATCGTCAATCGCCTGCTTGCCTAAAATAACCAAGCCAGGTTGTTCTTGTTTGACAACATGCAAAAGGCTGGTCGCCGCTTTTAAGGCTTGAACTTCGGTATCGGATTCTACCAAAATTGCTCTATCCGCCCCCATTGCCAAAGCCGTTCTTAATTGTTGTTGAGCATCATTGCTGCCAATGGTCACAGCCACCACTTGGGTCGCATTTCCTGCTTCTTT
>CAZQMH010000302.1:0-2706 GCA_964594435.1 uncultured Alcanivoracaceae bacterium | reverse complement strand
GTTATATTCAACTCAACTAAAGCCGTATGTCAGAAAAAGATTTATCTTGGGATAACCAATCACTGGTTTTCGAAGAAACACAACAACAAACCAAAGAGCCATCCATGTACAAGGTTCTCATCATCAACGATGATTTCACGCCGATGGATTTCGTTGTGGATGTTTTGGTGCGTTTTTTTCATATGGATGAAGAAAGAGCCACGCAAGTCATGATGCAAGTGCATACACGTGGCAAAGGATTGTGTGGAATTTTTACCCATGAAATTGCCGAAACAAAAATGAACCAGGTCAATCAATATGCCAAAGATAGCACCCATCCTTTATTGTGTGTCATGGAGTCAATCTAATGTTTGATAAAGAATTAAACAACTGCATCAATGAAATTATGCAAGAAGCGATGTTTAATCGGCATGAATTTGTGACGATGGAACACCTTATGTTGGGTTTAACCAAAAACCAAAGTGTTATTAATGTACTGGAAGATGTGCAATGTGATATTGACTTACTAAAAACAGACCTAATCAATCATATTCAACAATATGTTCCCCAGCTCCCTACTGACTTAAATTTCGAACCACAAGCCACCACCGCCTTTAACCGCATTTTAAAACGCTCGATTATATCTGCCCAGTCTGCTGAAGTGCCCGTAGTGACAGGTGATCGAGTACTGGTCTCTTTCTTTGATGAATACGAATGTTATGTCGTTTTTTTACTAGCCAAACAAGGCATTGAGCGGTTTGATATTATTCGCTCGGTGGCACATGGTAGCCATTCGACCATGGAGGAATACGATAATTCCGAAGAAAGCGAAGAGAACAAAGAAGAAAAGCAAGATGATGCCAAACGATTTTTAATCAACCTCAATGACAAAGCCAAAAAAGGACAAATAGACCCACTTATTGGTCGCCACGATGAATTGGAACGTGTGATTCAAATCTTGTTACGCCGCAGCAAAAACAACCCTTTGTTAGTGGGTGAACCTGGCGTTGGCAAAACAGCCATAGCCGCAGGACTTGCCAAAAGAATTGTAGATAAAGAAGTTCCAGAATTAATTCAAGACGCCATTGTCTTGTCTTTAGACTTAGGTAATTTATTAGCTGGTACAAAATACCGTGGTGATTTTGAAAAACGCATGAAGAAAGTTATAAAATACGTGCAAGAAATCGAACATTCCATCCTTTTTATCGACGAAATTCATACCATTATTGGAGCCGGCAGTGTTTCAGGCAGTGCAATGGATGCTTCCAATATGCTCAAACCCGCCTTAAGTGCTGGAGATTTACGTTGCATTGGTGCCACAACTGCCCAAGAAGCACGTTCCGTTTTTGACAAAAACCGTGCATTTTCACGCCGCTTTCAAAAAGTAGAAATCAAAGAACCAAGCGTGCATGAAACCATACAAATATTAACAGGGCTGCAATCAAAATTTGAAGAACACCATAATGTCACTTACTTGCCCGAAGCATTTGAAGAAGCTGCCAAGATAACCTCAAGGTATTTGAATGACAAATACCTGCCAGATAAGGCGATAGATGCCATAGATGAAGCTGGTTCATGGCAAAGAATAAAAGGCAAACAAGACGACGCCATTGGTGCCAAAGATATTCGCCGCGTGGTTGCTTCCATGGCAAAAATCCCAGTCAATGATTTATCAGGTGATGATGTCATACGCTTGCAATCTATCGAACGCAACTTGAAAATGGTTATCTTTGGACAAGATAAAGCGATTGATACCTTAGCAACCGCTATCAAAATGTCACGAGCTGGCATGGCAAAAGCCGAACAACCAATCGCCAACCTACTTTTTGCTGGTCCCACGGGTGTTGGTAAAACCGAAGTGGTCAAACAACTATCGCATTTTATGGGGCTAAAACTTCTTCGTTTTGATATGTCAGAATACATGGAATCGCATTCGGTTGCGCGACTTATTGGCTCACCACCTGGTTATGTCGGGCATGAAGACGGCGGGTTGCTGACCGATAAAGTTCACCAAAATCCGCATTCAATCGTATTATTAGATGAAATAGAAAAAGCCCATCCTGATATTTTTAATGTGTTATTGCAAGTCATGGACCGAGGCACTCTAACAGATGCAAACGGCAGAGAAACAGACTTTCGTAATGTGCTACTCATTATGACCACCAATGCCGGAGCTGCCGAACAATCGCGTGAATCCATGGGTTTCACTGAACAAGATCACTCCAGTGACTCTACCACGGCGATAAAACGCCTGTTCTCACCAGAATTTCGTAACCGTTTGGATGCAACCATCCAGTTCAAACACCTTAAGGCAAAAGACATTTTACACATTGTCGATAAAATCATTATCGAACTAGAAACCCAAATGTCAGACAAAGCCATCAGTTTTCACTTATCAAAAGAGGCGAAACAATGGTTGGTTGACAAAGGCTACGACAAAAAGATGGGAGCTCGCCCCATGCACAGAGCCATCGAAAAATACATCAAAAAACCCATTATTGATGAAATCTTATTTGGCAAGCTAATAAACGGTGGTCTGGTCAAGGTCAACTTAAACAAAGAGCAACTTATTTTTACCATTGAATCGAGAATTCCCTTGCTGGAAGCACAGCAAAAAGTCTAACTTGACACAGCTAACGCGGCAATGACAGTAGGTGCGAGCGAGCAGTTACCTATTTTTTACATAAGTTTTAGGAAGTCTTAGCCATGTCATGGTCACAATCAAAA
>CAZQMH010000301.1:0-2730 GCA_964594435.1 uncultured Alcanivoracaceae bacterium | reverse complement strand
ATAAACACAACTATACTGCTCGCACCTAACGTCATTGCCGCGAAGGCGGTAATCTCATAAATAATAATTACAATCTATGATTAAATATAAGCACTTCACCAAAGAGATTCCTGCCTACGCAGGAATGACGGGGCTAAATAGTTGTGATATTTCTTTACGAATACAATATTTGTGAGTAATAGGTTTCATCGTTTTCTATCTATTTAATTGTTATTTATTATATTAGAACATGCTAATTTAATCAACCGTGCGCTTTGAGTTGACCCTAAGTTTTATCTTTGATAGAATGAATTTTTTAATTCACGAGGAGAAAACTATGGGTTTTTTTGATTTTATTGCTGATGCTGGAGCCAACCTTTTTAAAGGCGACAAACCAGCCGAACCAGAAGTGACTAAACCAATTGCTGTTTTAATTCAGGAAGCTGGCGTAGTTACGGATAATTTAAAGGTCAACTTTAAACAAGGAAATGTTACTTTGTCAGGTTATGTACCTAATCAAGAACAAAAAGAAAAAGCGGTGTTAGTGGCAGGTAACGTCAAAGGTGTTTCTGGCGTTCAGGACAATCTTATTTTAGGTGCCCCACCAGTTGAAGTTGAGAAGCAAGAAGAAGAAATGGTCAAAGCAGAGGAAGAAGCGAAGGAAGCCGCTCCAAGTTTCAAAACCTACACCGTCAAAAGCGGTGATACGCTGGGAGCGATTGCCAAAGAAGTTTATGGCAAAGCAGGACTGTATGTTAAAATTTTTGAAGCCAACACACCGATGCTGAAAGATGCTGATCATATTTACCCAGGACAGGTGTTGAAAATTCCTGAATTGGATTAATTTAACCAAATCCTGAGACAGAATCGCAATTAGGTGTGTAAGCTCTTGCTGGCATAAGCAATTGACAAAAACGAAACTCTGACGATTGGCGTTTAAGTTTTTTGTCGATTTCTTAGGTGCATTAAGTGTGAGGGCTTGTGTACTCATTGTGATTCTCTCTATCGAAACCTGAGCAGAATCGCATGGCAAACTCAAAGCTCATCATCTTTATCGTGGTCATCATCATTGTGGTGAAACTTGTTGCGGTACATTTGTATCTGAAAACAAAAATTAAGCAAAGTGAAAAATCAGATAACAAAACTGAGCACAATGAAGATAACACACATTGAAAACATCCGTAGCTTGTGTATTTTGCGGTTGTCGGCTATTGGCGATGTGACTCATGTTTTACCAGTGGTTGCCACGTTACAAAAAGCCAACCCTAAGCTTAAAATTACATGGATTATTGGCAAAATTGAACACAAACTGGTTAATGGTATGCCGGGTGTGGAATTTATCATTTATGACAAAAATCGCGGTAAAAATGCCTTAAATGAGTTAAAATACACACTAAAATCACGCTTATTTGATGTGCTTTTTCATATGCAGTATTCCTTTCGTGCCAACCGTGTGGCTTGGAAAATTCCTGCCAAAATTCGCATTGGTTTTGATAAGAAACGTTCGCGTGAATTTCACGGTTTTAGGCTCACTAACAGAATTCCTGCTATTGAACAACAACATGTGCTTGATAGTTTTATGGAGTTTCCGCTGTTGCTCGGAGCGATGGAAAAAGTTTATGAATGGAACATCAGCACAAACTTAGAGGAACAAGAGTTTGCTAATAAAATTCTTCATCCAACAAAACCAAATGTTATCATCAATCCCTGTTCTTCCATGTCTTATCGTGATTGGCGTGTGGAAAACTACATTCAAATCATTGATTTCTTGCAAAATAAATATGCAGCACATGTTATCATTTGTGGTTCACCCAACTCACATGAAATAGCAACCGCCGACAAAATTGCTGCCAATACCTGTCAGCCTTGTTGCAATATTGCTGGCAAAGATACCTTGAAAAAACTTTTTGCTTTGATGCAACAAGCCGATTTGGTTATTTCCTCTGATTCAGGTCCGTTGCATATCGCCAATGCGGCAGGTACTGCTGTGATCGGTTTGCACGCATCCACAACTGCCAAACGCAGTGGTGCTTACCAATTTAGGCACTTAGCCGTTGATTGTTTTGCCAAGGCTGCAAAAAAATACGAAAATACCTCAGCAGATAAAATCAAATGGGGTCACCAAATCAAGCACCCAGATGTGATGCAATTGGTTAGCGTTGAGGCAGTTAAGGCGAAAGTTGTTGAGGTTTTAGACCCTATTTATCATTGAGTCATTGAGCGACTGTGCATAATCCATACAGAGTTTTTTGAATTGTTGCAACAGTTTTATGCCGTTGTCGATGGGTTGGATGTTATTCAGTAGCGTTTGTGGGTTAAGGCCTTCTTGCTTGATGTCGTTTTGACGGATGGTGATGTAATGGCTGATGATTTCAGGCGTTAATTCGGGATGAAACTGAAAGCCCCAAATATGATTTTGGTAACAAAAACAGTGATTGGCATCTAGCTTGGTAGAACCCAGCAAGGTGGTGTTTGGTGGCAATTTAATTACCGCTTGTTGGTGCGATGCTTGCAGTTTGAGCTGGCTTACCGAAGGCTTGAGTAAGGGGCCAAATAGCTTATCTTGGTAAGCTTTTTCGCATAAATTCAGATGTATTTGCCCCATTTCACGACCTTTTGGGTTCCAAGCAACTTCTCCGCCCAACATGAGAGCAAGCAATTGATGCCCGTAACACACGCCAAGTATAGGTAGTGAGCTTGTCACAAATTGTTGCAGCCACTGTTGAGTCATTTTGCGCCATGGGTTGCATT
>CAZQMH010000300.1:0-2739 GCA_964594435.1 uncultured Alcanivoracaceae bacterium | reverse complement strand
AGCCCTAAACCCAACTTTCCTTCACTACGATTCCTATTCTCGGACAAGCTCCTAGTTAATTTTTTGCCAAGCTTTAAGCAAACGCAGTTCTGATACTTTCTGATTTGTTCTTAAGTTTTGGGCAAATAACGATATTCTGTATTCTTCCAGTAAAATATGGAATTGTTGCAATTCTTTACTGTAAATTTCCGCTTGTTCACAGGTTTGATAAAAAGGCAGGCTCACTTTTTGCAATTGGGCGAGTTTTTCGGCTTCTTTGCTGGGGTTTTCGATGGCACTTTGCACACGCATGTGCAAGCCTTTAAGATAACGAGGGTAATGTTTTATTTGTTCGATTTCGACCTCGTAGAGAAAATCCGCATAAACCAAATAATCCAATTGCTGCTGCATATCCTCGTAGCTTGCGGCGGATAGTTTATCGGACTTGGCTTCGATTTCTTGCCAAATACTGTACCAATTTTCGATAACTGGACTGAGAACTTTACACAACTCATTCGCCTTGGCGAGCCATGATTTATCGAGGACAGAACACAGCTCATCAAAAGCAACCAAACTTAATACGGGTGATTGTTGTGCAATCCTATCTTGCAACACCGCATCAACAATATGTTCCTTTAAGTTTTGTGCAGATTCAAGTTCGTTCCAGGCAAATTGTGCTTTGATACTGGTTTGCAGATTTTTTACCAAATAACGGTACTTGGCAGAAATCTTTAATTTCACCAACGTTTTTAAACCTTGCAAATGCTGTGCTTGTGCCTGTTGTTTGGTTTCAAATAGTCGCAAACCCACACTGTCCTTTTGTTTGATAATTGCGGGATAGGCAATCAAACCATTGTCCAACTTAATTTCGGCTTGAATGGTCTTAAAGACCCAATCTTTGGCGTTGTTAACTTGATGGGTTTGGGATGCGGTTTGCTGAAAAGATTTATTGGCTCGTTTACTGAACTGTTTTTGTAAGGCGTTAAATTCGCGTGAAATTTCACGAACGTTATTGTCTTTATCAACGACTTTAAAAATAAATTTTAAATGCGTTGGCAATTCTTTGGCTTGCCACATTTCAACGGTGGTTTTTACCCCGCTCATGCGTGCGACTTCTGTAATAATTTGCTGGAAGAAATCACCGTTTTTAACTGCCATTGAATCTGTAATTGCTTGTGCGTATTCACTGGCAGGAACTAAGTTGCGGCGAATGGGTTTGGGCAATCCTCTTATCATTAATTCCAATTTTTCTTTGATTAAACCTGGCACTAACCATTGAAAATCATCATCTGTAAACGAATTGAGCCACTGTAAGGGAATCGTGACAGTGATGCCATCATCCTTTTCTCCGGGGGCAAAATTGTAGTTTAAATCCAGTTTCAATCCCCTTATATCCAATTTCTTAGGAAACAGTTCTGCCTGTGGTTTAGAACTGCCTGATTTGGTTAATTGCTCATGGCTGAAAAACAAGCATTTTTTATCTTGCTTGCGTAACCATTTAGCCAATAATTTTTCGCTATAAATGTGCTCAGGGATAATACTGGCATAAAGTTCTGCCAAACGCCACGGCTCCAGCAATATATCTTGTTTGCGTTGGCGGTCTTCTTGGGCTTGAATTTCGGCAATTAGGCGTTGATTGTGTGAATAAAACGGCAATCTTGTGCGTAATTGTTGCTGCACCAGTCCATCTTCAATAAATAACTTGTGCGAAGTCTCAACATCGGTTGGGCCATAATGGAAAGCCCTTTTCATGACTATAGGCAAGCCAAATAAAGTGAGTCGTTGATAACCCATGACCGAACCTTGTTTTTTCGACCAATACGGATCAAATGAACTGGTTTTTATCACGTGTTTGCCAATATCTTCAATCCATTCTTGTTCTATTTTTGCCACCGTTCTGGCATAAACTTTGGTGGTTTGCACGATACTTGCTGCGACTATCCACGTGTGTTTTTGGTTGAATTGTGCCGAACCAGGGAAAATAAAAAAGTTGCGATTCCTAGCACCCGCATAGCCACCAGCATCACCGCTTTCTTTTTTATAGCCGACATGCGAAATAAAACCCGACAAAATCGCCTGATGCATGGCAACATAATCGGCTGACTTGGTATTTAATTTAATTTTTTGTTCACGCAGTATATTTTTTAATTGTCCATAAATATCACGCCATTCAAAATAACGGCGATAGGAAATAAAATTTTGCCGACACCATTTTCTAAATTGTGAATTGTTTTTTGCCTTTTTTTGTTTGTTTATATCCTTCCACAAATTGATGAAAGCCAAAAAATCAGAACGATTATCTTGGTATTTTTTGTGAGCAGCATCGGCAGCACCTGCATGTTCTAATGGTCGCTCGCGCACATCTTGAATGGTCAAAGCCGCAACAATAATCAAACATTCAGACACACAGCCCAAATATTCCGCCTTTATCAATATTTGCCCAAGTTGCACATCAATCGGCAACTGATACAATTTTCGTCCAGAAATCGTGAGCTTTCTCTGCTTATCAATGGCATGAAGTTCGGTTAATAATTGGTAACCATCAGCAATCATCGAAGCATTGGGCGAATCAACAAAAGGAAATTCATCAATACTGCCAAAACCCAAAGCACTTGCCCGCAATATGACCGAAGCCAATGAAGTGCGTAAGATTTCAGGGTCGGTGTGTTCATCTCTTTGGTTAAAATCATCCTCCGCATACAAACGGTAACAAACACCATCAGCAATTCGCCCACAACGGCCTTTGCGTTGATTAGCGGC
>CAZQMH010000299.1:0-2739 GCA_964594435.1 uncultured Alcanivoracaceae bacterium | reverse complement strand
TAACGGTGTAGATATTTCACCAATAAGCGACAATCCACAGCGAGAGAGTTTTGCATCGGTAATTTTAGAAAATCATTTTAAAACATCACTAAAAAAGCTAAACCCTACCCTTCCCGAATCGGCACGAGTAGAAGCCTATCAAAAAGTCATAAATCTTGGCACAGAAGATATAATGGAAAACAACGAGCGTTTCCATACTTTACTTACTAATGGGGTAACGGTAGAATACACAAAAAACGGAAGAACAAAGGGTATCAATGTTACTTTGTTAGATGTTGAAAATCCTGACAACAACAGTTTTTGGGTGGTTAATCAGCTTGTAGTTAAAGAGAACAACAACGAGAAGCGTTTTGATGTGGTTCTTTTTGTCAATGGCTTGCCTTTGGTATTTGTAGAGTTAAAATCTGCCACAGACGAAAAAGCAACACTTCGTAAAGCTTACACCCAAATTCAAAACTATAAAAAAACTGTTCCGAGCATTTTTTATTACAATGCAATTTGTGTTATTTCTGATGGAATAGAAGCAAAAACATCAAGCATATCAGCCCCTTTTACCCGATTTTTATCGTGGAAATCACCGGAGAAAATAGAAAATGACCCAAGAACAGAATTGCAAATTTTAACTGAACATATGCTCAACAAAAAAACTTTGGTTGAGTTAATCAGATATAATACTGTTTTTGAGCAAGAAGAAAAAAAAGACGAAAAAACGGGCTTAGTTTCGCAAGTAAAGATTAAAAAAGTAGCGGCATATCATCAATATTACGCTGTTCAAAAAGCAGTTGAAGAGACTTTAAGAGCCACAAATTCAAAAGAGGGTGACCGTAAAGTTGGCGTAGTTTGGCATACACAAGGTTCGGGCAAATCTTTATCAATGGTTTTTTATGCAGGGCAAATTATTACACACCCAAAAATGGGGAACCCAACCATTGTAATGCTTACCGACCGTAACGATTTAGATGACCAACTTTTTGGCACTTTCGGAAATTGCAAACAACTGTTAAGACAAACACCTGTACAAGCTCAAAGTCGAGAACATATAAAAGAGTTGTTAAAAGTTTCAGGCGGTGGCGTAATATTTACAACCATTCAAAAATTTGCACCAGCAGAGGGCAATATTTACGAAACACTATCTGAAAGAACCAATATTGTAGTTGTTGCAGACGAAGCACACCGTAGCCAATACGGTTTTACAGGTCGTGTTGTAGAAACCGAAGAAGGCTCTGAAATACGATATGGCAATGCAAAATATTTACGTGACGCCTTGCCCAATGCTTCATACATTGGTTTTACAGGAACGCCCATAGAAAAAGAAGACAAATCAACACCTGCTGTTTTTGGTGATTATATTGATATTTACGATATTAAACAATCAGTTGATGATGGAGCAACTGTTCCAATTAGCTACGAATCCCGTTTGGTTAAAATAAAACTTGATGAAAAAACAGCCAAAAAATTAGATGATGAAATAAATGATATTTCTGATGCTACGGAAGAGCAGATTGAAAAAGCCAAGAAGAAAACAGCAACGATTGATGCAATTGTTGGACACCCTGACAGATTAAAAGATGTTGCCAAAGATATAGTAAATCACTTTGAAGCACGGCAAAAAGTTTTTGAAGGTAAGGCTATGATTGTAGGAATGACACGAAATATTTGTGTGCGCTTATACAATGAAATAGTCGCCTTAAAACCTGAATGGCACAGCGATGATTTAGACAAAGGAACAATCAAGGTTGTAATGACAAGTTCGTCAGATGACCCCGAATTGTTTCAACCACACCATACTACAAAACAACAACGCAAAGATTTAGCCACTCGAATGAAAGATACTAATGACGATTTAAAAATAGTCACTGTTCGTGATATGTGGCTTACTGGATTTGATGCACCAAGTATGCACACTTTGTATGTGGATAAAAAAATGCAAGGGCATAACTTAATGCAGGCAATCGCACGGGTAAACAGAGTTTACAAAGACAAGCCGGGTGGCTTAGTTGTAGATTACATTGGAATTGGTCAAGACCTTAGAAATGCAATGGCAACCTATTTGCAAAGTGGTGGGCAAGGTTCACCAATCGTAGATATTAAAGAAGCCATTGCAGGAATGAAAGAAAAATTTGAAATCATAGAACAAATGTTCAACGGTTTTGATTATAAAGCTTATTTTAAAGTTGATACAGCTCAAAAATTACAAGTATTACTTGGGGCTCAAAACTTTATTCTTTCAGATATAAAATTAAAAGAGCGATTTTTAAAAGAAGTAACATTATTATCAAAGCTTTTTGCAATGTCAATTCCAAGTTCAGATGCAGAAGCAATAAAAGATGAAGTCGCATTTTTTCAAGCTGTAAAGGCAAGAATTAATAAGTTTTCGGGTAACGGAATAAAATCAGATTATGAAGTAGAAACAGCCATCAAACAAATTGTAGACGATGCACTTTCGAGCGATGGTGTAATTGATATTTTTGAAGCGGCAGGAATAGAAAGTCCTTCGGTAAGTATTTTATCTGATGAGTTTTTATTGGAAGTTAAAAATATGCAACAGAAGAATGTTGCTTTTGAACTTTTGAAAAAATTACTAAGTGATGAAGTCAGAGTTCGTAAAACAAAAAACTTAGTGCAAGGCAAAAAGTTTTCTGAAATGTTAGAATCGGTTGTTAAACGCTACCACAACAATCAAATAGATTCTGCACAAGTATTACAAGAATTGTCTGAAATTGCAAAAGAGATGCGTTT
>CAZQMH010000298.1:0-2746 GCA_964594435.1 uncultured Alcanivoracaceae bacterium | reverse complement strand
ATGTTCAATGTCCTGTGGAGATTAATGTACTGGTCAATCAATGCAATAGTTTATTTAAGTTGGAATTTATCAAGCCGTGGTATATTTCTTTGTTAAAATACCAATCCCATTTATTGAAAAAAGACTGGTTTTTCTATTTATCTTATGTGTCGTGCAAAGATTTTGGCAAAATCACTATTGAAAAAATCATCAAAAAAAATCTGCACAAAAACTTAGATAAAAAAGGATACATAGCGTTGGTTAATAAATACATTGTCGCTGAAGACAAACAAATAAAGACTGTCCTCAGTGCTTTACTCAATAAATACAAAATCAAAAGCAAAAGCAATCTGAAACAATATGAGCTGGACTTGTAGTTGGTTAATCCCTAAATATGGAGTTTAAAACGTATTACTTTATAAATTCCCACAAGAAATACGATAGGTAACATGAGCAACAACAGTGGCAATGCCAAAAGCATGAGGATAATGAGCTTGGTTTTGGATAAGGTTGAAATTTTTAGCATGGATTTCATGCCTAATGGCATTTGGAAATTCATCTGAGCGTTGGGATTACCTGAAAACGGGTTGCCTGAGGTATTGTTCGCGGTGAAAGGGTTGTGGTTTTTGCCAAGTACTTCACCTTCTAAAATTTTATCTGCCTCGCAGGCTCTGGCAAGTGTGTCAATAAACATAAAACTTCGGCTCGGAAGCTCGCCACTTATGGTTATTTCTTTCTCTGATATCTGTAATTGTGAGACTTTTTCATCATTACTGATGAGTTCAAAGCAGTCTTCGCTTATTTGTTGGTAGTGACCAATTTCCTGCCATGAAGTGAAAAAGTTTTGCAGATGTATACTTGGGTCTTGGTAGATAGCGATGGTGAGTGTTTTATTCAAAATAAAGCGAGTTTTATAAAACTCTATTATTGGGCTTGTACAGAAATTTTCAATGAATTTCTATGCTTTTTGTTAAGCTATTTAAAGCAAACAGGTAACCTTGGGATTGCAGAGAGTTGCTGAGCAAGGTAAATTGCACCAGCCATTTGCCTTTAAAAATTGCACCTCTTGTGGCAAATTTGTAGTCGGTTACTCGATTGGAATGGGTAAAGGTTGCCAGCACTCCTTTACCATTTTTTACCTTGAGTTCATAGGGAATGACCGCTCCTTCTTTCGAGCCTTTGATGTAACGACTGCCAACTAAAGCGACCAATTCCTGCAGTTCCGCCGTACTGAAAATCTTGTTGTCAGGAAAGATGAAGTCAATCATTAAAAACATTTCTGCTTGTGGCACAAAATCGCTAAATTTCATATGCACAAGTTTATTATTGTAGACGACATTGCTGGTCTGCCATCTTTTTAGTACTTTGATTGAAAAATGGTAGCCTTTGGCAACATTGGATAGAATTTTGGTGCTGTTGTCTTTGAAGTTGGTATTTTTTAGTCTGGCAAAGGTCTTGATTGTGGGTTTTTTTGTGCTATTTTTGGCGGTGTAACTGGGGTTTGCTTTGAATTTTGGCTTCTTTTTTCTTTTGTGAATGGTGGTTTGTTTGCTGACACATGGGTCTTCAAGATAGGCAATCGTGCCATTGCTTTGTAGGCATTTATGAATGACTAATTTCTTTTTTGCAAATACATGATTCGCAAACAAGACAAGCAGTACAAACAGAAAGTGGCTATTGAGTGTTTTGCAGGTATTCATCAAGTTCTTTTGTTAGTTCTTTTTTACGTTGAGTGCCAGCAAAGCTTGAGGAAATGGCATTGTACGCCATTGTTACCACGTCTTTTTGGCTGATGGTTGTGTTTTTAACAACACTCACAATATTTTCAGTTAAATAGGCGTTAAAATGTGCGGGGTCATCGGAATGAATGCTGACATTGAGTCCTTTGGCTAGCATTTGCGGCAAAACATGTTGTTTCATTGTGGCAAAGATTTTGAGGGCAATATTTGAGCACGGACAAACGGTTATTGGCAGCTGACTTGTTTGCAAATACTGCACCAATTTGTCATCTTCTAAACATCGAATGCCATGGTCTATGCGTGCGACATTAATATCTTTTATCGCCGACCAAATATATGAGGCTGGTGCTTCTTCGCCTGCATGAGCGATGACTTTAATGCCGGCATCGTGCACTTTTTTAAAGGTATCGGTAAATAATGAGGGTGGAAAGCCAACTTCTACAGCAGAAAGTCCTATCGCTAAAAGCTTGTCTTTATGTGGTAACAGTAAGTTTAAATCTTGGGCTGCCACTTCATTGCCCAAGTGCCGTATGAAACAGGGCATAAAACCACCACTTATTCCATAATTTCTTTTGGCATCGACAAAAGCACCATGCAAAGCATTGATAACAAATTCGGCCTTGTAACCATAATCGACATAGGTGCGAATATCGCAATGAACTTCGGTATGACGGATGTTTTGTTGTTGGCATTTAGCAAAATATGCCATGCAAACATCGTATAAATCTTGCTCTGATTTAATGACACGAGTTCCAAGCATGAACATGTTGATAAATTCGGTGAGGTTTTTAAACTTGTAGGCGGCTTGCAATTCTTCAATTGATTGGTAGTCAAGCGGGTAGTTGTTTTTTTGGGCTAAATTCCAAAGTGTTTGCACTTGCATGGAGCCTTCAACATGCATATGTAGCTCTACTTTCGGCATGTTTTCTATAAATTGTGTGACATTTTGAGGCATTATTAAGCTTTATTATTTGTAACAACTCACACCGTCATTCCTGCGTAGGCAGGAATCTCTATGGTGAATGGCT
>CAZQMH010000297.1:0-2755 GCA_964594435.1 uncultured Alcanivoracaceae bacterium | reverse complement strand
TTTTGCCATTTTTCCCATAAATTCCATTCTTGCATGAAATATTCAGGTTAAATCTGGTGGTCGTGGTCGCTTATCGACCTTGGTTGCTGGTGTTTTTTTATTGATATTAGTGGTGTTTTTAAGTGATATTTTAAAAATCGTACCGATGGCAGCTTTGGTTGCGGTGATGATAATGGTTTCTATTGGCACGTTTAGCTGGCATTCAATAAAAGAACTCAAAACCAATCCCAAAAGTGCCAGTACTGTTATGATTGCTACGGTTATTGTGGTGGTTTGGTCACATAATTTAGCTTATGGTGTGTTTACTGGTATTTTGATTGGATCTTTATTTTTGGCACAAAAACTCTCACAGTTTATGTCGGTGAAGTCCAGTTACGATGAAAAAAGTGATACCCGAACCTACCATGTGGTTGGGCAAATATTTTTTAACTCATCGGATAAGTTCATTGCTTATTTTGATTTTAAAGAAGCTTTAGAAAATGTTGTTATCAATGTAAAAAGAGCTCACTTTTATGATATTACCGCTGTTGCCGCCTTAGATAAGGTGGTGATAAAACTCCGACGAGAAGGGGCAAATGTTAAGGTTATTGGCTTGAATGCTGCCAGTGAAACCATGATGGATAAATTTGCTGTGCATGACAACCCCGATGCTATCGAAAAATTTATGAGTGGACATTAAACGATGAAAAAACAATACATATTAGTAGGAATAGATGGTTCTGCGATTACGGATTCTTTATTGCAATACGCTGTTTGGTTGGCACAATCCAATGGCATGGCAATCAAACTTTTGCATACCATTGAACACACGCACACCAGTGAAAACCCACATCACGAAGGTAATTTAACACCTAATATTCGTCGTGAATTATTATCCGAATTATCGCAAAGTGAACACGATACAAACAAAGCCTTATTAGCACAAGGTAAAGAAATTATCCGTTTGGCAAAGCACAAAGTATTAGCCGCTGGCGTAGAAAATGTCCTAACCCAATTACGGCACGGCTCATTACCTGAGGCGGTTGCTGATTTAGAAGATGAAACCTTATTATTAATGCTTGGTGCCAAAGGTACAGACCATCAAGCTGATAGCAAAGGGTTGGGGTATCACCTTGAACAGGCAATAAAAGCCACATCCAAGCCAGTATTTATTGTGAAAACTGCGTTTACTCGCCCACAAACAGTCTTGTTTGCCTACAATGGCAGCCCAACAGCCAAGCGAGCATTGGAAATGCTCACTCGCGAAACCATGTACCAAGAACCCTTAGCGTTTCATGTTGTGTGCGTCAACAGCGACCAACAACTGGCCCAAAATCTGGTAAGTGAGGCGAAAAATGCCTTAAAACAAAACAACAAGGTCACGACCACAGTTTATACAAGTGGTGACACACTGAAATTATTAACCGACTACCAGCAAAACAACAGCATAGACCTAACGGCGATGGGGGCTTTTTCTCATGGTAAGCTGCACGGGTTTTTCTTTGGCAGTTTTACCACGAAGATGATTCAACAAAGTCGTACTAATTTTTTATTGATTCGCTAAACTCCAAATCCCGATATTGATTTCAATATAGCTCTAATTGTGATTTCACTTTCGGGATTTGAGAAAATACTGTTATACTACAGGTTTTAGATTTTAAATAAATATTATGTCACTCTCTATCGCCGCAGGAAAGCCATCTCAAGCTATTGCAATTGAAACGGTCGTCAAATCACAGTTCACGTCTTGGTTGGCTAAACAAAACAACGATATTAAAAATTTAGTCGCTGTTTTCGCTTTTGGTTCAGAAAGGGGTAACCATCTTTGTGTTTTGGATAACCATAGAAAATTAGCCAAGATAGTACTGATTATTGGTGGAGATTATGATTTTCATGATTTTGCCCAATTACCAAAACAACTACCGCTGGGTAATTATTTTCTTGATTCATCAGACGAAAAACTTATTGCGGCTTGTATTACAGGCTGGGGTTTTGGCGGTTATGTCTTTGACCGTTACAAAAAACAAGGAAAATGTGCCAAATTATTGGTTGAGAACTTAGGTGAAACATTCCCCAAGGCATTGGAATTAGTTAAAGCGACCAAATTGGTTCGTGATTTAATCAATACACCCGCTGATGATATGGGTCCTATCGAATTATCTGTCGCCACAGAAAGTTTAGCAGAAAGGCATGGGGCACAATTCAAGCAAATTGTGGGTGAGGATTTGCTTAAACAAAATTTTCCAGCCGTGCATTTGATTGGGCGGGCTTCTTTTAAAGCTCCACGAGTCTTAACGCTGGATTGGGGTAAGGCGAATGATCCTTTGGTTTGTTTGGTTGGCAAAGGTGTTTGTTTCGATACCGGCGGCAACAATGTTAAACCAGCATCTAGCATGAGAAACATGAAAAAAGACATGGGTGGAGCGGCTCATGTGCTGGGCTTGGCTCAAATGATTATGCAATTAAATTTACCTATTCGCCTAAAAGTCATTATTTCGGCAGTAGAAAATGCTATTGCTGGCAATGCCCATCGGCAAGGTGATATTGTCACCACTCGTAAAGGCTTGAGTGTTGAAATTGGGCATACCGATGCCGAAGGCAGAATGGTTTTATCCGATGCTTTGACTTATGCCAGTGAATTCAAGCCAGAATTAATCATTGATTTCGCCACCTTAACAGGAGCAGCTCGTGTGGCGCTGGGGGCGGACTTGCCTCCTGTGTTTAGCAATGAAATGGATTGCAATACTGATATTATGGCGTGTGCCAATGAAGTACA
>CAZQMH010000296.1:0-2768 GCA_964594435.1 uncultured Alcanivoracaceae bacterium | reverse complement strand
AATCTGGCTGATTTTCTGCAAAACCTTGCCGAAAATCCCTGTGACTGGTTTTATTATGACATGCCTGCTGACATTATTGTGAATGACATGAAACACAACGGTGGTTTGCTACAAATCGAAGATTTCAATCGCTACCAAGTAGAAATGAGGCAACCACTGATAGCAAAAATTAAAAACTGGAAAATCATGACCAATGCCGCACCGACAACCGGTGGTTTTTTGATTACGCAACAACTCAAACATGCAGCCCAAAGCCAAAGTACCAACCATTACAAAAAAATTATTGCAGCCATGCAATACGCTCAAAAACTCAAGCACAGCTCTGCCTTCCAAAGCTCCAAAGGCACAACTCACATGAGTGTTATTGATGCCCAAAACAACGTCGCAACGATGACGGTTTCTAACGGCGAAGGTTGTGGCTATGTGATGCCTCATGGTGGATTTATGTTGAATAATTTCTTAGGAGAAGAAGATATTAACACCCAAGGTTTTTTCAATTTTAAAGAAAACACCCGCATGGCTTCCATGATGTCACCTACTATTATTGAAAATAAACACAGCCGAATTGCCTTGGGCACCGGTGGTTCTAATCGTATAAAAACAGCACTGTTTCAGGTTATTTGGCATATAATCGGTGAGAATAAAACATTGGATGCCGCCATAAATCAGCCACGCTTGCATTTAGAAAATGCTGTTTTGGAAGTAGAAAAAGGCATTGACGCTAAGGTTATTCAAGCCCTAGATTTCACCTTTAAAAAAATTAATTTTTGGCAAAGCCGCAGTTTGTTTTTTGGTGGAATCAATGCCGCACAACACGGTACGACCAGTCTTGCGATTGCTGATTCACGCCGCAATGGAGTAGGATTGGTGAAGTCCGCTTCGTCTTCTGTTAGTGTTTAACCATAAAGGATTCGGCTTGTTTTAAGGTGGTTTCGGTAATTTTGGAACCACCTGACATGCGGGCTAGCTCTTTTATGCGTTGTTGGTAATTGAGTCGATTGACTTGACTGCTGGTGACGCCCGCTTGTTCACTTTTACTGACCAAGAAATGCTGATGAGCCAGCCCAGCGACCTGTGGCAAGTGTGTGACCGCAAAAACTTGTTGTTTTTTTGCCAGTTTTCGCATCAGTTTACCTACCGTTTCCGCAACGGCTCCGCCGATGCCAGCATCCACCTCATCAAACACAAAGCTAGAAGAGGTATTGTCCTGTTTTTTGCAAATTTCAATGGCTAAAGCAATCCGAGAAAGTTCGCCACCAGAGGCGGTTTTTGCCATGATTTGTGGTTCTTGTCCTGGGTTCATAACGATTTCAAATTGGCAACTGTCTTGCCCAAGTTCGGCTATCTCTTTGTCAGGATTATGCTGGATTTTTACTTGAAAAACGGCATGATTTAAACCAAGTTGCACAATGCAGTCGGTCACTTTTTTAGAAAAATATTGGGCAGTTTTTTGTCGTTTTTGGCTTATGTTGGCAGAGACTTTAGCATAAGTTTGTGAAATAGCCTCAAGTTCAGTCAATAAGCTTTGGCGTTGGCTTTTTTGATTGGCATTGAGTTTGAGTTTGTTTTCTAATTCCTTTTTGTGTTGAAAAAGCTCTTGGGCGTTAACCTGATGTTTTCTGGCGGTTGTATAAATAGTGTCTAAGCGATTTTCGACTTGAACTAATTTCTCAGGATTGACTTCCACACAGCTGTACTTTGCTTGAATTTCGGACTCAATTTCATTGAGATTAATGCTCACCTCTTCCAACATGCCAAGTGTGTCTTTTAAATCTATGCCTTCAATGGCAGATAAAGAAGTGGTGATTTCGGCGACAACTTGGCAAATATTGTTAGAATTTCCAGATAGAAGGTCTATGGATTTTTCCATGTTTTCTAGGGTGTTGACCGCATTGGTGAGTGCTTTTTGTTGATTGTGTAAGTGGTCTATTTCATTTTCACCTAAATCGAGTTGAGATAACTCTTCAAATTGGTACTGCAATAATTGACTTTGTGCAGCATCCAGTGCTCCAGCATTTTTGAGCTCTTGCAGTTGTCTTTTGCACGTTTTATAATCTATTGCCAAAGACTTTAGTTGCCCTAATAGCTCTGCGTAATCGCCGCTTTCATCAATAACAGCGAGCTGGTAAGCGGCATTATTTAGCTTGATTTGTTCATGTTGCCCATGAATTTGCACCAGTAAACGCCCCAATTGTTTGAGGCTAGTGTTGGTACAGGGGCGACTATTTAACCAGGATTTAGAACGACCATCAGCGGAAATGATGCGACGAATTTCTATTTCATTATCGTGCTCGATTTCCAATTTATGCAACCACTCTTTTGCTGCACTGTTTTGTGCAAGTGAAAATAATGCTGAAATTTCACATTTTTTTTGCTTGTTACGAATGACTGAAAAATCAGCCCGATTGCCAAGCAATAACGATAAAGCTCCTACAATTATGGATTTTCCAGCACCTGTTTCACCAGTAAATACATGAAAACCCTGACTGAAATCCAAATCCAGTTGTTCAATTAGAATAAAATTTTTAATAAATAATGATTTCAACATTGAAAATAAATTGCTAAGCACCATATAACGGGCTGTTATTGTAGCTATAAATTTGAGAATGAACAAGATGAATGAAGAAACCAAAAACAAAGAAGTAGAAAAAGACGCTGAAAATGTCGAAGTTGTTGAAAATGTGCAACAAAAAACGAGAGAAACAGAACCACAGCAAGCAACAGATACCGATCAAAGCTCTGCCGATCAATCAGAAAATGACACCGAA
>CAZQMH010000295.1:0-2779 GCA_964594435.1 uncultured Alcanivoracaceae bacterium | reverse complement strand
TGCGTTTTTTATACCACTCATTTCACAAATAGAATTGCGAAGTTTGCAGCCAATACCAATCTTTTTGTACTTAAAACTGTCAAAAAACCTTAAAAAACTGCGGGAAAGTGCTCCTTGAATACCACCGATACTTGAAATATTATCAATCGCTCTTTGGCTAATGGTTTGTTTAATGCCTTTGGTCTTTAACGACTGAATATGGGCATTGAGGCGATCGGGTTTCCAATTGGTAATACGCAAACCTGTAACATAACCTTCGATTAAGCCCGTAATTTCACCAAAATCAAAAGTACTGGTAATTTGTGACAAATTTAAACCGCTAAAACGAATATCCGCAGCAACGACAGGGGCAATGCCAAATAAACGTTCGATGGATAAGTTGTCGATTTGCAATTTTCCCGCAAAAACATTCAGCAACAATGTGCCATCAAATGTAATGCTGTGCCCTACTTTCTTCATGCCTGGAATTTTACCCGCAATACTGCCTTGCATTATTGGCCAGCCCATTTTTTCGGTTATGAGGGCTAAGGAAATAGGCTCAACCTCACCATCAAAATCAATCGCTATTTCATTTTTGAATAAATCTGTTAAATGCAGTTGATTAATTTTTAAACTGCCATCAAAAATAGGAATGCTGGTATTTTGCTGAACTTGTAATTGTTGCCCTGTGGTTTTGAATTGCAAGTCTGACTGATTGATGGGCATTCCTGCCAACAACAAGGCATCCCATGCCAGTTTTGAGGTTTGCCACTGCCCTTGTTTGTGCCAGTTGAGTTGACCTTTTAAGTTCTCGATTTCTGTTCTTTTGGCGACCATTTCAAGACTCAAATCGGCAAGGGTGGTACTCAAGGCGATAATTTCAGCATTTTCAATAGTGATAAAACCTTCGGCTTGCCCAATAATATCCAGCTCATCTATACCAAGAATTTCCAAATAAGACTTTAGAAAACCATCATACAATAACTTTAAGTCTGAGATTTGGTAACTTATTTTCACATCATTTGTGCTCAAATCAGGAATATCAAGTGCAACTTTTATGGCATCAGTCGAACTGAAAAGCAACTGGGTTACAGTGGGATTAAAAGCATCATCTAAGTCAATACTGCTGGAGATAGTGACAGGATTTTGGCTAAAATCAACATAAATATCGGCAAACAAACCTTCACCACTGGAAAAAGTCGTCGTGCTTTTGAGGCGTGCACCGTTTTGGTTTTGTTGGTAATGCAACTGACCAAGCAGATCATTTTCAGCAAAAACAAACGAACCATCCTCAGATTCCCAAGAGAGGTTGGTGAGCTGATAATCGGCAGAGATTTGCAGCGACTGTTCAAAATCCACTTCCAGCTCGGCGGATAATGTGGCACTGCTTTGATTGGGGTCAATGGCTAATGCTGCCAATACGGGTGGTGGAAATTTTTCTAAATCAATCGCCACCAAAGACAGGTTTAGCTTGCTGGCATGTTGCGAATTGGAATTTAGGAACAAGGTTTTTTCAGGATTATTAATGGAAACATCCCAACTGTTGTTGGCAAAATTAAACCAACCATTAAAAATCGCATGAAATTGTGAACCTTTATAAGTAAAAGAAATTTCACCATTTTGGCACTTATGCAATGGGTACAGTTCAAAACTTGCCACACAGCTGTAGTGAATATTTTCTATAATTTCGTCAAAATAAGGCGTTTTTAATCGTTTTGCATCAAGCATTAATCGCTTGTTTTTGCTACTGATTTTTAAGTCTTGAAATTGCCAATCCTGTGCATTACACAGCACAACAAAAAACAACAAAAGCATTAAACCTGTATTTTTTAAAAAATTCATGCTTGAATTTTAACCTATCTTTCATTAGAATAATGTAAAATATATTTAATATTGAAAGGATGCGTTTATGACGACAGAAACTTCTCTTCTTATTATCGATGATAATTTAATCAATCGGCAATATTTCTCTATGGCATTAGCGAAAAAAAATTACAAGGTGCAACTGGCAGAAGATGGCTTTGTTGCGATTGAAAAAGCCAAAGAAAATGATTTTCACCTTATTCTAACTGACATCAAAATGCCCGTTATAGATGGCTATGAAACGACAAAACAGATAAAACAAATACCACGCCACAAAAACACACCTTTCATCGCAACCTCAGCAGAAACAATAGCCGAAGAAAACCGCGAACTGTTCGTAAAGACGTTGCTCAAACCGATAAAACTGCAACAACTCTACAAGGCCGTTGCCGAATTTTGCCCTCATCACAAAAAAATATTAGATTTTGATAAAAAACATGCCTTGGCATTTGCTTATGATGATGAAAAGATAATGCACAAAATGGTCAGTATGTTTGTCCAACAATTACCCGAACAAATGCAACAACTGCAACACTTGATAAACAGCAAGAAAAACCAACAAACTTATGATTTCATACATAAAATACGAGGTTCTTGTAAAGCCTGCGGTGCGGTCAATCTTGATAACAAGCTTGCATCTTTGAGCCAAGCCTTGAAAAGTCAAAACGAAAATAAAAACAAAAACCACATAAATACCGAGCTTTACTGCTCTCACATGCTAAAAGCTTACCGCGATTATCTGGATTGTGTAGCAAATGATAAAACAAAGAGATGAGATGAGATGAAAATAAAAAAAGATTTACAAGAGGAAAAACAGACTTTCCCCTTGTAAATCTTAACCCGAATATTTCATAGCATAAGCTTAAAATAGTGCTTTATATATTTAATATCATAAAGTTATATCTAGATTGTTACCCTTACAGTTTGTACCCAATGG
>CAZQMH010000294.1:0-2804 GCA_964594435.1 uncultured Alcanivoracaceae bacterium | reverse complement strand
AAGGTACAAGTGATAGCTTTTTAGCAGCTGATGCTGATGTGGTTGTCACAAGTGAAGATTACGGTATTGATTTTGAGTCAGAAGTAGCCGTTATAGTGGATGATGTGCCAATGGCAGTATCGGTTGATGAAGCAGCCAAGCATATAAAATTAATCTGCATATTGAATGATGTGTCATTGCGCAATTTGATACCTGCCGAACTGGCAAAAGGATTTGGTTTTCTGCAATCCAAGCCACCAACAGCCTTATCACCATTTTTTGTAACAACCGATGAGTTAGGCGAAGCGTGGCAAGACAGTAAAGTGCATTTGCCATTGCATACACGTTATAACGGTGAATGGTTTGGTTTTCCTGAAGCTGGCGTCGATATGCAATTCAACTTTGCACAACTGATTGCACACGCTGCCAAAACACGTCCGCTTGCAGCAGGTGCCATGATTGGTTCTGGTACTATTGCTAATGAAGATGAAACGCTTGGTTCATCGTGTTTAGCTGAAAAACGTGTATTGGAAGTCATCAAGCATGGCAAGGCTAGCACACCTTTTATGAGCTTTGGTGACGATGTCGAAATTAAAATGCTGGCGAAAAATGGCGACAATATATTTGGCACCATTCATAACACTATTGTTAAACCCTAAATCCCGATATTTGGGGGAATAAGAAAAAAAATTGTAACTTTTTTATATTAAGTTGTCTATTAGTTTATATCTCCAAACCTAAACTAAAAAATTATGAAAAAAATTATCTTATTCATCAGTCTTGCATTTTTAACAACGCAGTTAGCGGCTAACCCCAATTTTGTTATTTCTTTAAAACCCCACTATGATAAATATGGGAAGCTTGTAACACCGGATAGAATTTTGCTCGCCAAAGGCATGAAAGCCTACCAAGACGGTTACAATCAGTCTGCTATGACAAAATTTAAACAATCAGCAGCTTTTGGTAACTCGAAGGCTCAAGAATTAATCGGTTTAATGCATATTAAGGCTTTGGGTGTGCCGCGTGATTGGGCAAGGGGATATGCGTGGTTGAAATTGTCAGCAATGGATGAAACCAATGAACATAAGCAACTCAGAGATGCTATTTTTGCAAAGCTTAGTGCCGAGGAAAAACAACAATCAAGCCAAATTTACCATGAGTTGTTAAAGGATTATGATGCCAGCCAAGTATTAAAACGCCGCAGTCGCTGGGTTGCCAAACAAATGCGTGCCGCAACAGGTAGCAGAACAGGTTCGCAAACTGTTAATGTGCAGACCCAAGCATTAAACGGTGTGAAAAAAGACGGTAATCGTGGCAGCAGCATGCAAGCAATTGAGGATTTTGTTAATCATTATAATTTTGGTATCGTCACCCAAGGTGAGATTCAAGCCAAAAACTAATGGGCTTCATCCCAATTGTCACCAATTCCTGTATCAACTTTTAGTGGAACATCGAGTTTGACGGCATTTTCCATGATGTTTTTAATCATTTGGGTCAGTTCTTGCTGTTTGTCCTGACGAATTTCAAACACCAGTTCGTCATGTACTTGCATGAGCATTTGGATGTCAGGGTTATTTTTTATCTTGGCAGCGACTTTGAGCATGGCTTGTTTGATAATGTCTGCTGCCGTGCCTTGCATCGGAGCATTGATTGCGGCACGCTGTGCTCCAGCTCGAATGCGACCGTTGCGGTTTTTAATATCAGGAAAATACAAACGTCTGCCAAATAAGGTATCGACATAGGCATTTTCTTTGGCTTGGTCTTTTATGGTTTGCATGAATTCGGCGACTTTTGGGTATTGTTCAAAGTAGCGAGTCATGTAATCGGCTGCTTCTTTGCGGGTTACATTTAGCTGCTTGGCAAGCCCAAAGGCACTCATGCCATACATTAAGCCAAAGTTGATGGCTTTGGCAGCTCGGCGTTGGTCTTTGCTGACTTTGTTGAGTTCAACGGCAAACACTTGTGAGGCTGTGCGGCTATGAACATCTTGGTCTTTGGCAAAAGAATCCAGTAAATTGTCGTCTTGAGAAAGATGTGCCATGATGCGTAATTCAATTTGTGAATAATCGGCTGCCATGATTTTAAAGCCGTCTTTGGCAACAAATGCTTGACGAATTTTTCGACCTTCGCTGCTACGTATCGGAATATTTTGCAAATTTGGATTGGATGAAGATAATCGACCCGTGGTGGTTACCCCTTGATGGTACGAGGTGTGAATGCGACCCGTTTTGGGATTGATTTCTAAGGGTAATTTGTCGGTATAGGTTGATTTGAGTTTGCTCAGTGTGCGATTTTCGATAATAACTTTTGGTAATTCGTGCAGTAAGGCGAGTTCTTGCAAAACCTCTTCAGAGGTTGAGGGTTTGCCTGTTGGGGTTTTTTTAATGACAGGAATGCCTTGTTCTTCAAACAGGATTTCTTGTAATTGCTTGGGTGAATTGAGGTTAAATTCTCGCCCGACTAATGCATAGGCTTGGTTTTCTAGGGCGGTAATTTTTGCACCCAGTTCTGCACTTTGTGTCTTGAGTTTTTCGCTGTCAACTAATACGCCTGTTTGTTCTATTTTTGCTAGCACATTGACCAAGGGCATTTCCAGTTCGCGATAAATTTTTTCTTGTGCAGTGTGTTCTCTTAGTTCTTTTTCAAGTGTTAAGTGTAACTGCAAGGTAATATCGGCATCCTCGGCGGCGTAATGCGTGGCAGTTGCGATATCAACTTGGGCAAAAGGGATTTGCTTGGCTCCTTTGCCGCAGATTTCTTCGTACTTGGTGGTGACAATGTCCAAATATTTTAAGGCAAGTGTATCCATATCATGTCTGCCGTTG
>CAZQMH010000293.1:0-2934 GCA_964594435.1 uncultured Alcanivoracaceae bacterium | reverse complement strand
AAGAATGTATCGCCATTAGTCGCCAACACTTCAAATTGTTGTTCGCCATCAATGTCGGCAATTTCGATGATTGAGACATCAAAAGTACCACCACCTAAATCAAATACGGCAATTGTTTTATCACCGCCTTTTTTATCCATGCCATACGCCAATGCGGCGGCTGTTGGCTCATTGATGATACGCTTTACTTCAAGTCCAGCAATTTTACCTGCATCTTTTGTTGCTTGACGTTGTGAGTCATTAAAGTAGGCTGGCACCGTGATAACGGCGGCTGCCACTTTTTCACCCAAATAATCTTCGGCAGTTTTTTTCATTTTGCGCAGTATTTGGGCTGAAATTTCTTGTGGTGCTAATTTTTTACCTTTTACTTCAACCCACGCATCGCCGTTATCGGCTGCGATAATTTTGTAAGGCACCAAATCTTTGTCTTTTTTAACCACATCTTCGTTAAATTTACGACCAATTAAGCGTTTTATCGCGAACAATGTGTTCTCGGCATTGGTTACCGCTTGTCGTTTGGCTGATTTGCCAACCAATACTTCGTTATCATCGGCATAAGCGATGATGGATGGCGTGGTTCTATCGCCTTCTGAATTTTCAATAACTTTCACATCATCCCCTTCCATAACGGCTACGCAAGAGTTTGTTGTGCCTAAGTCTATTCCTATAATTTTTGCCATTTCTGTTGACCTCTGTATAATTTTTTAAGTAGTAAGCAAGCCACTTTTTTCACTTGCCTTTTTAAGATGACTGTAATGTAGGGGTTGAGAATTTGTTTTCAAGTAATTATTTGATAATTTGAACTATAAATGTGTTCTCACATCTAAAAGTTCTGGGAAAAATGTTAAATCCAAGGCTTTTTTAAAAATGCCACGCCGCTAGAACCGCCTGAGCCTTTTTTAAAGCCGATGATTCGTTCGACCGTTTTCATGTGCCGAAAACGCCACATTTGAAAAGATTGCTCCACATCTACCAATTGTTCACACACGGCATAGGCATCCCAATTTTTCTCGGTATCTCGGTATATTTTTACAAAAACTTGCACCAGTTCTTCATTAAATACATGCGGTTGCTGCCAGTCTCGGTCAATACATTCTGCGGGAATGGCATAACCATGTTTGTGCAAATGTTGTAAAAAAACATCGTATACCGATGGCGAGTTTAGAGTCTGTTGCAATTGTTGAAAAGACTCGCTGTCTTGGGGGAACATTTTTAACATGGCTTTATTTTTATTGCCCAACAAAAATTCAAGCATACGGTATTGCACCGATTGAAAGCCCGAGGCACTGCCGAAAACATCGCGAAATTGCACGTATTCACTTGGTGTCAAGGTTTCAAGCACTGCCCATTGTTCAAATAATTGCCTTTGAATTTGCTTCACCCGTGCGAATATTTTCGAGGCGATGTCAAGTTGCTCGTTTTTAATGTGTTTTATCGCTGCTTTTATTTCGTGTATAATAAGTTTCAACCACAATTCTGAGACTTGGTGTTGTATAATAAACAACATTTCATCATGATGCGGCGGATGACTGAGCGGAACTTGAGCCGACAAAACTTTTTCTAAACGCAAATATCCACCGTAGTTATTGCGTAAATCGACGTCTAATTTGATGCCTGCTTCGAGTTCCCTGATATTATTCTCATCTTTCATGAAATTTACCTAAAATTTTAACTGAAATTATTTGCTTTTTATTCTATAATACATCGCCGTAAAAAATCATGTTTTTACGCCAATAAACCATAAATGAATTCTCATAAGGGGACAGCTTTGAGATAATTGCTAACTTTGAACTGAATCAAGTTACCATTCATACATTTATACTCATACAAATTTTTACTGGAGAAACTTAGTGGCAACAGTAGCATCTTTTAGTGTTGACTATATTCAATACTTATCACCCAACGGTGAATTAGTAGGCAACGAAACACCAGCAATAGCACGAGATTTTGAAAAAATAAAATCTTTATACGAACTTATGGTCTTGACCCGTATTTTTGATACCAAAGCTATCTCATTGCAAAGAACGGGCAAATTAGGTACATATGCCTCACAACTTGGTCATGAAGCAACTCATGTTGGCATGGGTTCTGCTATGCAATACGAAGATGTCTTTGCTCCATCTTATCGTGAATATGGCGTAATGTTTTCTCGTGGTGTTAAAATGTCTGAGGTGCTTTTGTATTGGGGCGGAGATGAGCGAGGTAGCGATTTTTCTGGACCGGCTCATGATTTCCCTTTTTGTGTGCCTATTGCCACCCAAAACACACATGCTGCGGGTGCGGCTTTATCTTTTAAATTACGTAAATTGCCACGTTGCACCGTTTCTGTCATCGGCGATGGCGGCAGTTCAAAAGGCGATTTTCTTGAAGCCATCAATGCTGCCAGTGCTTTTAAACTACCGATGGTTATGGTAATTATCAACAATGGCTGGGCTATTTCTGTACCACGTAGCAAACAAAGCAGCGGTGCAACACTCGCCCAAAAAGGTATAGCTGGCGGTTTGCCGAGTATTCAAATAGACGGCAATGACTTGTTTGCCGTGCATTCCGAAGTATCCAAAGCTCTTGAACGTGCCAGAAACGGTGGCGGTGCAACTGTCATTGAAGCCATCACTTACCGCTTAGGGGATCACACTACAGCCGATGATGCCAGTCGTTATCGACCAAAAGATGAAGTGGAAAATGCCAAAAAATACGAACCCTTAATCCGCTTACGACAGTATTTAATGAACAACAACCAATGGAGCGTAGAACAAGAAAACGCCTTAATTGAACGCTGCGGCAAAAAAGTGGAAGAAGCTGTCAAAGAATACCAAAATGTTTCAAAGCTCCCTGTTTCTGATATGTTTGATTACATGTACAACGAGTTACCACATGATTTAACAGAACAAAGAGCCTATGCTCTAGATATAGAAAACAAGGGGGAAAAATAAT
>CAZQMH010000292.1:0-2948 GCA_964594435.1 uncultured Alcanivoracaceae bacterium | reverse complement strand
TCTAAGTATACGGTTTTTTTTATAAATTTAGTACCATAAATTAAAATTAATCAAAGATTTCACCCCTGTTTTGTGTTTAAATCCCTTTACTTGGATAGAAGCTAATACTTATGAACGATTACCAACAAAAAATAAAAGACTTAACTCCAGAGCAATACCGCATCACGCAAGAAAACGGTACACAAGCACCAGGAACTGGTCAATATTTGCATCATTTTGCTGCGGGCATCTATGTTGATGTGGTCTCAGGTGAACCGCTTTTTTCCTCAACCGAAAAATTTGATGCGGGTTGTGGCTGGCCGAGTTTCAGCAAACCCTTGGTTAAAAACAATCTGCAAGAACTAATCGACACAAAACTGGGTATGCCGCGAACAGAGGTTCGTTCCAAAAAAGCCGACAGTCATCTCGGGCATGTTTTTAATGATGGGCCTGCCGAAAGAGGAGGATTGCGGTATTGCATTAATTCTGCCGCTTTAAAATTTATTCCGCTTGCAAAAATGGAACAACTTGGCTATAAAGACTTTATTAAATACGTGGTAACAGATAATGAAAGTTGAAAAAGCCATACTCGCAGGAGGATGTTTTTGGGGTATGCAAGACTTAATCAGAAAACTCGATGGCATAATCACGACCCGTGTGGGCTACACTGGTGGTGACATCCAAAATGCCACTTACAGAAATCACGGAACACATGCTGAGGCAATCGAAATTGAATTTGATAAAGAACGCATAAGTTATCGTCAAATTCTTGCTTTTTTCTTCCAAATTCATGACCCAACAACCCTCAACTCTCAAGGCAATGATAGGGGCTCATCTTATCGTTCAGAAATTTTTTATACCACCAACGAACAAAAATCCATAGCCCAAAAAACCATTGAAGACGTCAACAAATCTGGGCTGTGGCCAGCAAAAGTGGTCACAAAAATCACCCAAGCCGGTGAATTTTGGCAAGCAGAAGCAGAACACCAAGATTACTTACTGCACCGACCCAATGGTTACACCTGTCACTTTCCACGTTCCAACTGGAAACTCCCTGAATAAAACCAACAGATAAACAAAATATAAGCAAAATGAAAAAAAATATCATCGACAAAATCTGGCACAATCATGTTATTCAACAAAAACAAGGTCATCCTGCCATTCTCGCCATAGATTTTTGCTTAGTGCACGAAGTCACATCTGCCCAAGCTTTTTCGACTCTTGCCAGCAAAAATCTTGGCGTATTCGACAACAACTCACTGCTGGCAACCGTTGACCACAGCATCCCTACTCGCAGCAATCGCCACCAAATTTTTGATGAAATGGCAAAAGCCCAAGTACAAAAACTCCGTGACAATTGCCAGAAATTTAACGTCCCATTTTACGATATGGATTCAAACCACCAAGGCATCGTGCATGTCATTGGTCCAGAATTAGGTATCACTCAACCTGGTATGACTTTAGTATGCGGTGATTCGCATACTGCCACACACGGTGCATTTGGTACGTTGGCATTTGGTATTGGCACCTCAACTGTTGGGCATGTTTTTGCTACGGGTTGTCTACTCATGAACAAGCCCAAAGTCATGAAAGTTGAATTTAACGGCACGTTTCAAGCAGGTGTCAGTGCCAAAGACGCCATAATGAAACTCATCGCAACCATCGGCATAGGCGGAGCAAACGAACACATTATTGAATACACAGGCTCGGCAATTGCCGACATGAGTATGGAAGCCCGCATGACCTTATGCAATATGAGTATTGAATGCGGAGCTGTCGCTGGTTTAATTGCACCAGATGAAACCACATTCGCTTATCTGTTAGGAAAAAAATACGCACCAAGTGAGCAATGGCAACAAGCCAAGCACTACTGGCAAAGCCTCAAAAGTGACGAAGGTTGCCATTATGACCAAGAAATCACCATTGATATCACAGACTTAACAGCCATGGTATCATGGGGCACAAACCCACAGCAAGCTATTGAAATAAAAGATAAAATTCCACTCAGCAATAATGACATGGATAATAAAGCCCGCCACTATGTTCAACTCAAAGCAGGCGAACCAATTGAAAATACCGCACTGGATTGGGCATTTGTTGGCTCCTGCACCAATGGCAGAATTGAAGATATTCGTATAACCGCCGCCATACTAAAAGACAAAAAAATAGCCAAAAACATGACGTTTTATGTGGTACCTGGCTCAGAACAAGTCATGCAACAAGCCCAAAAAGAAGGCCTAGCAGATATTATCACCGCCGCAGGAGCCGAATTTAGAATGCCCGGTTGCTCCATGTGTTTGGGCATGAACGATGACAAAGTTCCAGCAGGTAAACGCTGCATTTCCTCCACCAACCGTAATTTTGTAGGACGACAAGGCACAGGTAGCATCACACATCTTGCCTCACCCGCCACCGTTGCTGCCAGTGCCATTGCTGGCAAAATCGTTGCAGCCAGCTCGTATGACAACAACTTAGGAGAAATCAAGTGAAAAGCATCCAGACAATTTCAGGGCGTGTCATTCCGATGAATATCAGCGACATTGACACCGATATTATTATTCCTGCTCAATACCTTACCAGCACATCACAAAAAGGCTACGGTCAACACGCTTTTGCTCGTTTGAAAGCCGATAAAAATTTCATTCTCAACCAACCACAATACAAAAATGCCCCACTACTGCTGACAGGAGCAAATTTTGGCTGTGGTTCCTCGCGTGAACATGCCGTATGGGCATTACAAGAAATGGGTATCCAAGCCATCATCGCTCCCAGTTTTGCCGATATTTTTGCCAACAACGCCAGTAAAAATGGACTGCTCCTCATTCAACAAGAACCAGCAATCGTTGATGATCTCATGCAAAAAGCCCATACCAATTTATTAGAACTGAACATAAACATCGAAAAGCAAACCATACAAACAACTCATGACGTTTATAATTTTCACATAGATGAATTTTTTAAACACTGTT
>CAZQMH010000291.1:0-2962 GCA_964594435.1 uncultured Alcanivoracaceae bacterium | reverse complement strand
GAAATATATAATAAATATGCCTGTTTTATGCCACTTGTATGAAATATTCAGGCTAGTTTTGGCAATTGGGATTTGGGTACAATCTATATGGTGGAATAATTATACAACTCAAATTCAAATACCAATGGCGACCAGAACAGCAACGTGTTTTGGATAATGTTTTACCCTATTTAGATGACAAACGCATTCATCTGGTTGCCGCCCCTGGTGCTGGCAAGACCGTTATTGGTATTGAGATTTTTAATCGCCTGCAATTAAAAACCCTAGTTGTGTCACCAACACGCTTAATTCGCAACCAATGGTTGTCACGTTTGGGTGATTTTATCAGCGATGGTTCAAAACCTACGTGGTGCAGCAAATCCTTGCACGAGACACAGTTTTTCACCTCGACAACTTACCAAGGCTTGTTTAGTTTGGAGAAAAAACTCGCCGAAAATCCCGACCAAAACTACCAAAACATTAGCCAATGGTTTGCTAAAAATGAAATAAAATTATTGGTACTGGATGAAGCCCACCACTTAAAAGCCGCTTGGTGGAAGGTTTTGATGCAATTTGTCCACACCGATTCGCAATTAATTATTGTAAGCCTGACGGCGACACCGCCCTATGATGCCAGTGCCTTAGAATGGTCACGCTACCAACAATTGTGTGGGTTGGTTGATGAGCACATCAGCATTCCTGAGCTGGTCAAATCCAATTCATTGTGCCCACATCAAGATTATATCTGGATGGTGAGCACCGATGAAAAAAACATGACTTCGCTCAAACGCCACCAACAAAATTTGGCACACTTCATTCAAAGCCTGCAACAACATGCGGAATTGGTGTATTTATTGCAACTGCACGATTGGTTGCAGGATTACCAAGAAATTCATCATAAAGAGATTTTGTACCATTTGGATGAGTGTTTTGCCTTGCTGGGATTGTTAAAACTATTGAACAAGGAAATTCCTAACTACTTGCTTGATTTGCTTGCACTTAAGGTTGAGGAGATTGAACCCATAACGGTATTTGGGTGGGAAGTTTTGTTACAGAGTTTTTTGCAAGGCGAGCATTATCCGCAAGTTCAAGTTATAGAAACCTTTAAAACGACATTGGCAACACTTTTATCAAGCAAACATTTTTTACGCAAAGGCAAAGTAAGCTTAGATAACACCCGCCGTAAATTGCAGGCTTTTAACAAAACCCAAGAACGCATAAAAGCGTGTTATGAAATTGCCAAGGTGGAATACCAAAACCGCAAACAATGGATGCGGTTGGTTATTTTATCCGATTTTATTCGTGATGAAAAATACCAATTATCATTATCGGGACTGGAGGCACCTACTGGAGCCTACCCTATATTTCATTATTTTATTCACCACCAAACACCAGCATTAGCAAATAAGACGGTTTTATTAACGGGCAGACTGGTGATTATACCCAAAACCATCATCAACGATGTTGCCAATTCTTTACCAACAGCCAAGCCATTAGAACTCAAAGAATACAGCGAGCACAAGGAATTTATTGAAGTTTTAAACAGCACGGATGAACTCACTTTTGCCCTCACAAAATTACAACAAAAAGGTAAAATTCTTACCCTTATTGGCACGCGTTCATTGCTTGGAGAAGGCTGGGATGCCCCGCATGTCAACGCCTTAATCATGGCAACCCAAACAGGGGCTTTTGTCACCACCAACCAATTACGTGGTCGAGCCATTCGGATTGACACCAATGATGACTTGAAAACAGCCAGCATATGGCATATTATTGCCCTAGCAAGCGACAGTGCCTACAATCAGGTTATTTTTAAAGACTTACACAGACGCTTTGCGACTTTTGCTGGCATTCACGCCAATGAACTGAGGATAGAATCGGGTATTGAACGCTTATTATTGACCAATGAACTCAACGATGAACACAGCATCATCAGCCAATCGAATAAAGCCATGATAAAAAGACATGCCGATGGCGTCTATAACCTCCAAGCTCGATGGCAAAATGCTCTGGGCACAGGCAAACAGGCACTCTTAAAAACTGGACTACAAGTCGAAATAAAAAACAAGGCTAAAACAAATAACCTCACCCGGTTTATCAGTAAAATAACCAGCATGGAAAATAAAACATCAACCAAAAAATACCTCAAAACCTACATCAGCGTGACGCTTTTCTCACTCGTGTTAGCGGCGGTAAATCTACTGACAGGCAAATATGTACTACTTATGGGCTTTGTGGCGATTGGTATACTGTCTTTAAAAAAACGCATCACTGGCAGAAGTTTATTGCAAAATAAATCGCACTATTATTCAACACTCTTGGCAAAAACAGTGCTTGCCACCTTGCACGATAACAAGCAACTTAAAACAATCAGAAAAGAACGTGGTACTCATATAGTGGTGTCAAAACTTGAAAAAGGCTATTATCGCTACTCATTAGCAGGTTACACTCACAAAGAAAATGAACTATTTTTGACCGCTTTAAGTCAATTACTGCAAAAAATTGAACGACCACGTTATTTGATAAGTCTGGTTAAAAAGCCAAGCATAGACGATATATTTCCTGTACCTAACATGTTCGCCATCAATAAAAAAACCGCACAACTGTTTTTAAATAATTGGCGAAAACATGTCAAAATATTCAAACACAGTCATTTAATAGCAGCCAATAGCAAACTTGGCGTACAACTGCTATTAAAAGTTCGAGCCCATTACTACTCACAGCAGGACGAGGACGAAATACAACTAATCGACAGGTGGGAATAATGAGAAAACTACAATGTCCGCAATGTGGAGGGCGAAACTTTCCGAATGATCTTTATGATGAGTTATATATATGCCAGTACTGTTCTTCAATTTTCTTCTACGAAAATATGCAAAAAGTAAAACACTCGCTCATCTTACACAAGCCTCAAATCACCCTACGAGGCAAGCACTATAAGCTGGAATCTGCTAATGAAGTCAAACACGACAACGGCATCTTA
>CAZQMH010000290.1:0-2995 GCA_964594435.1 uncultured Alcanivoracaceae bacterium | reverse complement strand
TGTGGTTTAAAAAGCCCTTCGACAAATAACAGCCAAGCTCAATGAAAGCAGGATTTAACCACCGAGAACACAAAGCTTACAGAGCGATTTGGCTAAGCTTTACTCGTTCCCTCGCTTTTCGAGGAAATGTGCTCGAAAAAATCATTGCAAAATTGGCAAAAACCGCAGGCATAAGAAAAGACCTAAAAAGGCAGCTCTATTTTTTTGTAACCTTGAGGCACTTGAAAGGTTGCTGCATCAATTTTATCGTGACTCACTTTGGTTAGCTCGCCTTTTTCGCCTGCTTGCTTATAGTAAACTGGTATAAAATCACCTAATTCAGAAAAATCCATCGAACGGTCGGTGTTGGTTTGTTGAGCTAAACCTTGTACTATATGTTGAAATGATTTAATGACAGTGTATTCACTCTCTAGCATACCGATGGCACTGTATTGGGTGACGCAAAATTCGGATTTTTTTCGTTTCACCTTTTTTATCACGATTTCACAATCAAAGCCGTTATAAGATTTTGTTTTTCCCGTAAGTGAATAATCGGGTTTTGGCATTTGTTTGGGCATTTGAGCTTTGACGGCTCCTTTCATCATTTGACGCATCATGGCACGTTGAGATTCTGGCATTTGTGCCAGTTGTTTTTCCAACATTTTTTCGACCATTGCCTCAACATCACCCAACGATTTAATGGCTTCTTCATCCATAACATAGTAACTTTTATCTTTGGTTGAAAAAGCGGTAAAAGTAATTTTTTCGGCATCATAAATCATAAAGGAACTTTCATCCTCAAGCATGGTTGCCCGCATTTTATTGTCAGAAAATTGCATTTTCATACTGACATCTTTTCCATCATTATAAATTAAGGTAGTATCAGCCAGTGCAACACTCGACAAGGAGCCAAGTAATAATAAAGGTATTAGTTTCATAAAAGTATCTCTTCAATTAGTAAAGTAAGGGGGTATTCCCCAAATGCCGATGGTGAAATGCGACTGATAGTGCAAGTAATTGATGTGCATAGGGAAGTCATATAAACCGTAGTCACCTCATTGGTGATTAGGCTTTTTTTGAGTTTTCTAGGTATATTAAGGACTTGTGCCAACATCGTATTTTATCTATCGGGATTTGGGTATTATAGTTTCAAAAACTGAATATCATGTTAATATTCTCGTCTCATAAATCTTTAATACGTCAAACTTTTGAAAAAAGTGCCAACAAAATTCAAAAAATCCATTAAAAACACCATAAAAAAGCTCATTCGCTTTGGGCTGTGGTTTTTTGTCGGCACGGGTATTGGTCTTTTTGTGCCGTGGTATTTTTATTTACAGTATATTGTTAACAGTTCGTTTGTGGAGTATAACTGGTCAATTCCATCGGAGATTTATGCTGCTGAATTAAATTTTTATAATGGCAAGGCTATTAAAGCTCAAGAAATAGATTTTCAACTCGCCGCTCTTGGCTACCAACAAAAACAAAGTCCAAAGTTAATCGGGCATTATTCTTTTGCTCAACAACACTACAAAATTATAAGCAAAGGTTTTAAATTTTTAGACAACTATGAAGCACCGAGTATTATTGAGTTCAACTTGGTGAATAATAAGATTTCGCAGCTCAATAAAGCAGGTGCCCGTCTGGAACCGTTGTTAATTGGGCAATTTTATTCTAGCAAACTGGAAAATCGCCACCCGATAAAATTATCGCTGATACCTAACACCATGGTCAAGGGCTTGCAAGCCGTAGAAGATAGAAACTTTAAGCACCATATTGGCGTGGATTTTTTTGGTGTCATGCGTGCCATAGTCCGCAACCTTTTAGCTAGAAAAATCGTCCAAGGTGGCAGTACCATAACCCAACAATTGGTCAAAAACCGTTTGCATTACCCTAACAAAAGTTGGTTACGAAAAGCCAATGAAGCCATTGCGGCATTAATGCTTGAGAGAAAATTCAACAAAGGTCAGATTTTAGAAAATTATTTTAATGAAATCTATTGGGGACAAAGTGGAAACCTTGCCATTCATGGTGTCAAACAGGCGGCAATGTACTATTTTTCAAAAGAGCCGCGACAATTAACCATCGCCGAGCAAGCTTTGCTGATTGGCATGGTCAAAGGTCCTTCTTGGTATCATCCCATCAAGCAAAAAGAACGAGCCTTAAAACGCCGAAATATCGTGCTTAATTCCTGGTACGAGACGTCGGTCATTAATAAACAACAATGGCAAAAGGCAAAAAAAACCACGCTTGGCGTTAAAATCAACAACAGTTTCAACAACCAAAATTATCGTGATTTTATTACTTTAGTAAAAAATCAATTGCTGCAAACTTTCACAAAAAAACAACTGAACCGCCATGGTCTGAAAATATTTACCACGCTTAACCCTTATCTGCAAGACCAGTTGGTTAGAACTTTGCGTTGGAAAACCAACAAGTTAGATACAAACATTCAAGCATCCGCCGTGGTGAGTGATACCAAACATGCTGAAATATTGGCGATAAAAGGCGCCAAAGAACACATCAGTTTTTACAACCGTGCCTTGTTGTCAAAAAGACAAATTGGCTCACTTATCAAACCTTTTGTTTATTTGGCTGCTTTAGAAATATTGCCTCATTTTAGCTTGCAGGATTTGATTGCCGATAAAACTGTGAAAATTAAGACCCAAAAAGGTCATTATTGGCAACCAAAAAATTACGACAACCGCTCTTTGGGGAAGATTACCGCTGAATTTGCCTTAGTAAAATCAAGAAATCAAGCGACCGTTAATTTAGGTTTGCGTATTGGTTTAACAAACTTCATTCGCTTTTTGCAAAAACTAAAGCTCACCATAAACCGCAGCAATCACCCCTCAATTTTTTTAGGCACCATCGAACTCACGCCACTTGAGGTTAATCGCCTGTTTTATTTATTGGCATCGAATGGTAAACAACAAGCCTTACAAGCCATAAGATACATCAGCGATGAAGATGGCGAGCTCATCGGCAAAATGGCAAATAAATCTTCTGTGCCCATCGC
>CAZQMH010000289.1:0-3029 GCA_964594435.1 uncultured Alcanivoracaceae bacterium | reverse complement strand
TAGCTCGATAAGTTTTTTTATTTTTCTAATATCCACGTGTGTCCCCGTTAAGATTATAATTAAGAATTTGATTGATACTTAGCAATAAGATAGTCTAATGCCAACTCGTAGCCTTTGGCACCTAAGCCTGAAATTGTCCCTATCGCAATATCCGAAAAATAACTTTTCTTTCGGAAATCTTCTCGTGCGTAGATATTGGACAAATGAACTTCAATAAAAGGTATTTTGGTTGCTTGCAGGGCATCTCTTAGTGCAACTGATGTATGTGTAAAAGCAGCAGGATTGAAAATAATATAATATTCTTTATGGTTGATCATCTGTTGAATTTTTTCCACCAATTCATGTTCTCGATTTGATTGAAAAAAGTCGAGCTCAGCGACGTTAGCATCGAGACTCGAACGCAAATTCTGCTCAATGTCGTTTAAGGTGACAGAACCGTATATTTCTGGCTCACGTTGACCCAACAAATTCAAGTTTGGACCATTTAATACAACTATCTTCATCAAAAGTGACGCTATCTTGCTACTAAAAGTCTTGATTGTGCATAAATTCATGGTAAATGTCTAGGAAAACATTTTTTTTGTTAGATTTAACGCTATTGCTTCAAACGTTTGTTTTAAATTCAAACGATTGCTAAAACACAAAAATTTTGCATTATATTGCGTTCAAACTCAATAAATACTTAACCTTAGGCAGGTTTTAAAGTATGATGCGTCCTCGCGATATTTTGTGGGCACAATGGTGTGCTGGCAAACTTTATAAAATTAAACAAGAATAAACGATTATGACAGACTTATCAAAGTATAGAAATATAGGAATTTTCGCACATGTGGATGCGGGTAAAACCACAACCACTGAGCGTATTTTAGCACTAACCGGTAAAATTCACCAAACTGGCGAAGTACATGACGGCGAAGCAACAACCGATTTCATGGATCAAGAACGTGAACGTGGGATTACTATCCAATCTGCCGCAACCAGCTGCATGTGGAAAGATCACCGCCTCAACATTATTGATACCCCAGGTCACGTTGACTTTACTGTTGAAGTGTATCGTTCTTTGAAGGTTCTAGATGGCGGCGTTGGTGTTTTTTGTGGCTCTGGCGGTGTTGAACCACAATCAGAAACCAACTGGCGTTATGCTAACGATTCTGAGGTGGCTCGTGTCATTTTCATTAATAAACTTGACCGCATTGGTGCAGATTTTTACCGTGTGGTCGATCAAGTGGAAAACGTACTAGGTGCTAACCCTTTGGTTATGGTTCTGCCTATTGGTATTGAGGACGAGTTTGTCGGTGTGGTTGATTTATTAACCCGAGAAGCTTATATTTGGGAAGATTCAGGAAATTTGGACTTCACTATCCAAGAAATCCCTGACGACATGAAAGACAAAGCCGAGGAATACCGTGAAAAACTTATCGAAACGGCTCTGGAACAAGATGACGAAGCTTTAGAGGCTTATTTAGAAGGTGAAGAACCTTCTTTAGAAGTGATAAAAGCTTGTATTCGTAAAGGCACAAATACCATGGACTTCTTCCCGACTTATTGTGGTTCTGCCTTTAAAGACAAGGGCGTACAAAATGTTTTGGATGCTGTTGTCGATTATTTACCAAACCCAACAGAAGTTAAGCCACAACCTGAAGTCGATTTAGAAGGCAACGAAACAGGTACGTTTGCCGTCGTTGATGTCGATCGTCCATTACGTGCTTTGGCTTTCAAAATTATGGAAGATCGCTTTGGTGCTTTAACATTTGTGAGAATTTATTCAGGGAAAATGGACAAAGGTATGCAAGTTTTGAATACTTTTACTGGCAAAACCGAAAGAATTGGTCGCATTGTCGAAATGCACGCCGATGACAGAATCGAATTAGAAGGTGCACAAGCCGGTGATATTGTTGCTGTTTTGGGCATGAAAAATGTCCAAACTGGGCACACACTTTGTGATCCCAAAGACCCTGCAACCTTAGAACCTATGGTTTTTCCTGATCCAGTTATATCAATGGCAGTTAGCCCTAAAGATAAAGCGGCATCTGAAAAATTATCCAATGCCATCGGCAAAATGATAAAAGAAGATCCATCGTTCCAAGTGGAAACTGACGAAGATTCAGGCGAAACCATTCTTAAAGGCATGGGTGAATTACACTTAGATATCAAAATTGATATATTAAAGCGTACTTATGGCGTTGATGTTGAAGTCGGTGCTCCTCAGGTGGCTTACCGCGAGGCGATTACACGCACTGTTGAAGACACATATACCCATAAGAAACAATCAGGCGGTGCTGGACAATTTGGTAAAATTGATTACATTATTGAACCAGGTGAAACAGGTTCAGGTTATGTATTTGAATCTACCGTTTCTGGCGGCAATGTTCCTAAGGAATATTTCCCTGCTATCGAAAAAGGTTTCCAATCCTTAATGGAAGAAGGCGTATTGGCTGGCTATCCATGTACAGATATGAAATTTACCATTACTGATGGTGCCTACCATGCAGTGGATTCCTCTTCAATGGCATTTGAATCTGCGGCAAAAGGTGCTTACCGTCAATCGTTGCCAAAAGCAGCTCCACAATTAATGGAACCAATTATGGCGGTTGATGTTTTCACTCCTGATGACCATGTTGGTGATGTTATTGGTGATTTAAATCGTCGTCGTGGCATGATTAAGTCACAAGAACCAGCAGCAACCGCTGTTCGCATTAAAGCCGATGTACCACTATCTGAAATGTTTGGTTACATTGGTTCATTACGTACAATGACTTCGGGTCGTGGTCAATTCTCAATGGAATTTTCACATTACAACCCTTGTCCTGCGAATGTTGCTGAAACCGTTATTGCTGAAGCCAAAGCTCGCAAAGAAGCTAAAAGCTAATAGCGACAAATTATATGCAAAAAAAAGGAGCTGTTGATAGCTCCTTTTTTTATGCCACTTTAGCCTGAAATATTCGGCTTAGTTAGATTTGGACTAAGAATTAACGTAAGCGTCAACTAATCCACACTCTAGTTTTTTTAAAATATTTCAGTCACAATTC
>CAZQMH010000288.1:0-3030 GCA_964594435.1 uncultured Alcanivoracaceae bacterium | reverse complement strand
GTTTTCCCGAGCTTCTCTTGGCTTAGGGTTAGGGATTTTTGACCAAGTTCTATTGCCTTGGTATTTTCTCCTGTCATATTATAGGCTTTAAGAATATTGGCAACAACATACAAAGTGGCTTTGTTGGTTGCCCCGAGTTGCTGTTTTTGCGAACGGTATAAGGGCAGCAACAAATCTAAGGCTTGTTGTGGTTTTTGAGCTGTTAAATAGTAAAATGCCAAAGTTGTTTTGACTTGATTGGTCTCAAAATGATTATCGCCGTAAGTTTGGCGGTAAATTTTTACAATATTTTCCAGTTTGTTAGTTGCCGCTTGCCGGTTATTGTCAATAAGTAAAAGTTGCGAAAGCAGTAAATCAATATGAGCGGTTAAGATATGCTTTTCGCCAAAATTTTCCAGTGATATAATACGTGCTAATTGGGCATGTTTTTTTGCTTCATCATTTTTTCCCATCACTTTTAATAAAAATCCGTATTGCAAGTAGGTTTTTGCCAATTGTGGGTGCTTATCACCAAAGATTGTTTTTTCATTAGCTATTAATTTGTGGTAAATACTCACGATTTCGGTAAAAGGCACATCGTCATAATTTGTTAGAACCTTGGTTAATCGTTTATAAATACTGATGGTTATTGTCGAGAGCTCGGAGTATTTCTGTTGGCTTATTTGCAAGGCTTGCTGTAGCACTTTTGCCGCTTGTTTGCTTTGACCTTTTTCATCCAGAATATCGGCAAGAATTAATTGACTTTTGATTTTTTGTAAGGCGTTGATGTTTTTACTGTTTAGGATTGCTGAAATGGTTTCTATCGCTTGATTAAACTCACCATTGCGGAATTGTTGCACGGCTTTTATTTGTTTTAAGCTGATACTTTGTTGCTGAGATAAATGTTTTTCATGCTGTTTTATAAAAGCAAAGTGCACTTGCATTGCATCAAATTGTTGCAAATCGCTGTATAATTGCAAAAGAGCCAGACGAGCATCGAAATTGTTTTGATCCGATGCCAAAGCCTGTGACAATAACTTTTCTGCATCTTTGTAGGCACCAACTTTTGCTAACGCAGAGCCGATTGTTTGTTTTAAGGTGCTGGCAAGCAAGGGTTCTAATTGACTCGACTGGTTGATTTTATACTGACTGTTAATGAGAAATTCTTTGAGGGAAATATCTTTACCCTTGGTGATGTCTGGATCGCTTGATTGGATAGATTCGATTAAAAAATCGGTAACAAGTTGTGATTTTTTGGCTTCAAAATTGGCTTGTTGCATTTGCATAAACATAAAATACAAGGCAAAAGTGATGGCAATAAGCAATGAACTGACCAAAAAGAACGAGATTGGGTGGCGTTGAATGAATTTTTTGATGAAGTAGCGCTTTGTTTGTTTGCTTGCTAATACCGCTTTGTTTTGTTGCCAATTTTGTAAATCTAGTTTGAGCTCAAGCATAGATTGGTAGCGTTCTTGTGGTTTTATTGCCAATCCTTTTTGTAATATGTTTTTCAGATCTGTGTCTAAATGACTGTTTTTTAATAGGGTGTTAATGTGTAAGGTATCTTGTTGCGGCTGGTATTCTGCTTTTATAAATTTGGGTAAGGGCTTTTTATCAGTTAACAATTCAAGTAATGTTGCCGAGAATGAAAAAATATCTGTAGAAACACTTAAAGGCTGCTTGAGTATTTGCTCTGGTGATGCATAATCGGGCGTGTACAATTCCAGCGATTGTTTGTCCTGCATAGAATCCAGTAAATCAGCAATACCAAAATCCAAAAGATAAGGCGTGCCTTGAGCATCGACAATAAAATTACTGGGTTTAATATCTTTGTGGATAATCAGTTGTTGATGTGCATAAGTAATGGCATCAAGCAAAGGCAATACCAAAGCGACAATTTGCTTACTGTTTAGCCCGTTCTTTTTACAAAAATTACTGATGCTTTCAGCTGATTCAATATATTCGGTGACTAAATAGGCATTGCCTGCATTGGAAATGCCGCCATGATGAAAGGAGACGATATTTTTGTGGTGCAATTGAGCCAGAGTCAACTGTTCTTGTTGAAACAAGTTTTGCAGAAAGTTATCGTTGCCATCTTTTTTTGTTGTCAGTACTTTTACGGCAACAAATTTTTGAATTGATTTATTGATTCTTTCCGCTTGGTAAACCACTGACATGCCACCTTTGCCAATTTGTCGCAACAAGTGGTATTCGTCTATGTTTTCTCCTGATAAATTGACTTGCGGTGCTTCCATTGATGAGAAAAAAGATAAATCCACTTCATCAATAGTGGTATTATCTTGTGGCTGTGATTGCAGTAATTGCAGCAGTTTTTGTTTGACTTCCTTGCTTATATCTTTGCGTTCTTTTATTTCGGCAAGTGATGAAGTAAAGGGCTTATCAAAGTAGTATTCAAACAAGGCATCTGCTTGTTGCCAGGCATCGAGTTGGCTTTTGTCCATAAATTATGCGGCTATCTCTTGTTTTAAGACGGCTATGTAGGTTTTTGCCATTTTCCACTTACGCATAATGGTGCTACGTGATACATTTTGAATTTCGGCAATTTCTTCCAAAGAGTGCCCTGAAAAAAACTTTAACACAACCAATTGAGCTAAGTCGGGATTGATGCTGTCTAATTGATTAATGATTTTATCTATATCCAGTAGCTTAAGGTTGATATCATTCACTCCAATTATCTCAGTGATAGACTCAGAACTTTTCTCACCTGCACGTTTGTGGCGCATGTTTTGTTTGATTCTATCTATCAGAAATTGTCGCATACAGCGAGCGACAGTATAAGTAAAGTGTTTGCGATTTTCAAAAGATAAAGAGGCAGGTTTACTTAACTTTAAATAACATTCATTAACCAAAACCGTTGGCGTAATCGTCTGCCCTGCATGAAGTTTTTGCAGTTGATAATTGGCTAATTTCTTTATTTCAGAGTATAGAATTGAAAAAACTTCATCAAAATCAACTTGTGTCAAACGCTCATTTGAGGCTAAAAGCTGTTCAATTTTTTGGTTCGGCATAATTTTCATGCGAGCCATTTTA
>CAZQMH010000287.1:0-3076 GCA_964594435.1 uncultured Alcanivoracaceae bacterium | reverse complement strand
TTGAGATAAAATTATTAAAATCGCAAAATATTCCAAAATTAGTCGAACTTGAGCAACACGATATTGGTTTTGCTGGGCTGGATTGGATTGCCGAACAACAAGCCGATGTACAAGTATTGAAATCTTTGGGCTTTAATCCTGTTGAAATTGTGGCGTGTATTCCAGATGATTGGGATTATGCGGATTTGAAAAAACGTAAAATTATTGTCGCCACCGAATACAAAACATTAAGCGATAAATTCCTGAGCGACAATGGTTTTGATTACCAATTGATACGTTCTTATGGTGCAACCGAAGTGTTTCCGCCAGAGGATGCCGATATGATTATTGACAACACCAGCACTGGCACCACCATTTTAGCCAATCACTTGAAAATTGTCGATACGGTTTACACCAGCAACACCCAGTTTTTTGCCAATCAAGCCTGTTTAGATGACCCTGAGAAAAAGGCGGTTATTGATGACATGTTGGTGTTAATGAACGGTGTGCTCAATGGTCGCAAACGTGTGTTATTGGAAATGAATTGCGATGAAGCCACTATTGAAAATGTAGTCAATCTGTTACCAGCCATGCGTGCGCCAACAGTTGCCAAACTTTATAACAGCAAGGATTATGCCGTGCGGGCAGCCGTGAAAAAGAGCGAAGTTAAATCATTAATCCCCAAATTGATAAAAGCTGGAGCGATTGATATTTTAGAAATACCGATTAGAAAGGCAATTTAAAGGACGATACCATGCTAAAACTTGATTTCAATGAACGTGCCGATTCCATCCCAAATTGGTTAAATGACTTTAACTTGGACACATCGCAACTGTGGAAATACCCCAATCGAGTCGAAGTGGAAGCATTAATTGCTCAAAACCTAAATTGTGAAACGGATAATATCTTCTTATCCAATGGCGGCGATGAATCCATCGACTTGTTGTTTAAAATGTGCAAATTAAACCAGCAATCCATCCTTTTGCCACTACCTGCTTTTAGTCAATACACCCACCAATTGCGAATTTGGGGCATTGAACACAGCACCATTGAAAGCTTGGATAATTTATCCATTGATTTAGAAGCAACAGCCCTAAATATGCAGCCCAATCAATGGTTGATTATCACCCGACCCAACAACCCAACAGGCGAATGCATAAACGAAGAAGATTTAATCAATTTAATTAAAATTGCACAAGCCATAGGCACAAAGGTGTTTTTAGATGAAGCTTACGTTGAATTTTTTCTTGAAAACTCAAAACTGAATTATGCCTTAAATTACCATAATGTCATTTCACTGCGAACTTTCTCAAAAGCCTATGGTTTGGCAGGTGCTCGTTTGGGTTACTTGGTCGGCAATAGCGTTTTAATAAATGCGTTTAAAAAAATAGCCCCACCCTTTAATGTCAATCAATTAAGTTTGCAAATGGCGAAACATGCCTTAAAAAACACCAATGAAGTGGTGCGCTACTGCAAAGTGATAGCCATTAATCGTCAACTGGTTTATGGCTTTCTCAAATCCTGCGGCATCGAAGTTTTTGATGGCAAAGGCAATTTTTTGTTGTTTAAGTTGTCGCCCAAGAAAAAAATATTACTGAGTTTGTATCTGGGAAAATTAGGCATACAAATCAAAACCACTTTAGAGGATTTGCCTGATTATGTCCGCATCACCATTCCTGAAAATATAACACTGTTATTTGATGCTTTACAAACAGTGTTCAAACCTGAAATCATTGGTTTTGATATGGATGGTGTGTTGATTGATACCTCAAAATCTTATGACCAATGCATTATTGAAACCGTGTATTATTTCACTCAAATTCGCATAAATAACGACAATATCGCCGAACTTCGCTCAAAAGGCGGCTTTAACAATGATTGGGATTTAACCCAAGGACTGGTTAATCAACTAAATTTTGATAGTGATTTAAATAAAATCATCACTAAATTTCAAGAATACTACCAAACCAATAAACACAACGAAGTCAACTTATTACAAAATGATAATTTATTCAACAATGCTTACACCACCGCCATCATCACTGGGCGACCAAAGCTTGAGGCAAACGACGGCATCAAACAATTAGGCATTAAACCCAATCACCTCATTTCTGCCGATGATGTCAGCCATCAAAAACCCGCGCCCGAAGGTATTAACCGAGTAAAAAATAGAGCCAAAAAATCACGCATGTGGTTTTGTGGCGATACCGTCGATGATATGCAAGCAGGATTGGCTGGTGATTGCCTGTGCATCGGTATTGGCACAGATACCGAAAATCTCTATGCCGCAGGTGCTGATATTGTCCTACAAAACATCAATCAACTCGAAGAACTCTTATGATAACAATTAACCGTAAAACCAAAGAAACAAACATAGAATTGACGCTCAAAGTTAATAGTCAAAACCCGCAAGTCACTATTGATACTGGCTTGCCATTTTTTGACCACATGCTGGATCAACTGACATCCCACGGTGCTTGGGATTTAAACATAAAAATGACGGCTGATTTAATAGTGGATGACCACCACGGCATCGAAGATGTGGCGATTTGTTTGGGTAAAGCATTGTACAAAGCGTGGAAAGAACAAAACAACCACCGTTATGGGCAACGTCTTTTGCCAATGGATGAAAGCCTCAGCATGGTGGCTGTGGATTTGTGCGGACGTGGTTACTGCGTGACCAATTTGCCTTTCACCATGGAACAATTGGGCGGTATTAGTACCGAAATGTGGCAGCATTTTTTCTACACTTTTGCCATTAATGCACAAATCAATCTGCATATTGACAACCGCTATTTCAGCAACAATCACCACTTGATTGAAGGAGCTTTCAAAGGCGTGGCGTATGCGTTAAAAGAAGCCTTAATGCCAAACCAAACCAGCACAACCACCAAAGGCGTGTTGTGAAAGCAGGAATAATCAATTTAAACTCAGGCAACTTATTGAGTATTGTTTCTGCCGTAGAAAAATGCGGATGTGAAACAAGGGTTATCACCAAACCCGATGCAAACTTTGATGTCTTAGTGATGCCCGGACAAGGTCGCTTTGGTTTTGTTTGCGAACAATTAAACAAAAACAATTGGCGTGAGTTTATCCT
>CAZQMH010000286.1:0-3102 GCA_964594435.1 uncultured Alcanivoracaceae bacterium | reverse complement strand
CGAATCGCAATAAAGAGTGCAAGCAATTGATGTGCATAAGGAATTGCGTTATCATTGTGATTTCACTATCGGGATTTGAGTAATATAACAATGAGATACGGTAAATGAGATTGGTACTATTGGGCGCGCCTGGCTCTGGAAAAGGCACACAAGCAAAATTATTAAAAGATGAGTTTAACATCCCGCATATTTCTACTGGTGACTTGTTGCGTGCAGCCGTTGCGGCACAAACAGAGCTAGGAATGGCAGCTAAAATTGTCATGGACAAAGGTCAGCTCGTCTCCGATGATATTGTGCTTGGTATGTTAAAAGAAAGATTGGCTGAACAAGATGCCAAAAAAGGCTTTATTCTTGATGGTTTCCCACGGAATTTAGTCCAAGCAGACATGCTAGATAATTTATTAGCAGAAATCAATATGCCGGCACAACATGCAATATTGATTGAAGTCAACCCTGAGGAAGTTGTCGCCAGAATAGCCAAACGTGCTGAAATAGAAGGCAGAACTGATGACACAGAGGCCGTTGTACGCGACCGCATAAAAATTTATGAAACCCAAACTGCACCCGTGGTCGAGCATTACAAAAAGCACGAAATACTAAGCGAAGTCTTAGGCTCAGGTACGATTGAGCAGGTGCAACAACGGTTACTGGCAGTCTTGCGTTTTTAATCAGAAATCAAGCTAATATTGACCAGAATCAATTCATATTAGTTTTTGCTAATATATAATGTGTACCAATTTACTACTTGAGTGAGATGATGCACGTTTTTACAACAATTTTTAACAGCTATGTTGGCATATTGAGTTTGTTTGTTATTCTATTTATCATAGGTATGGCTGGTTGGTTTTACCTTTTTTTTAAGAAAAAAATTGAACAAGAAGATAAAGCAAATAACCGCTAGTAACTTTTTTAAGTTGGCATTTGAGCCAATAGCCGATATTTTTTGTGAAAATATACCGCCTTGTTCGGCGTTGAATGCTCACTTTGAAGCCATAAACCACAACAACCTTCCTTTACACTTTTTTAAGCAAGATGAGAAGCTACCCTATAGTCAATTGGGCTATGAGGAACGTATTTTTGAACAAGGCATCATTGCCACCAGAGAAAACAATTGGCACGATTACCTTAATGCTTTGGTGTGGCATAAATTCAGTAAAACCAAAAGCACGCTCAATGCCCTTCATTATAGCGAGATACAACAACAGCAAAGCTCTTTGCGGTCAAAAAAGAGAGATTTATTAACACTGTTTGATGAGTGCGGTGTTATTGTGATGGCAGGCGATAAAATACTTGAGCTCATAAGAGAACACCGTTGGCATGAGTTATTTATCGACAATCGGCAGCTGTGGCTTGATAAAAGCATTAAAATCACCACCTTTGGTCATGCCATGTACGAAAAATACCTGTCGCCGTATATTGGTATGACGGCAAAAGCATTGTTGATACCAGCAACGGACATTTCTTTAGACACGTTCATCTCAAGCCAGCTTTTGCAGGGAAATTTATTACAAGAAAAAACCGAATTGGCACCCTTACCTGTTCTTGGTATCCCAAATTGGCACCCTTTTCAAGACGCCACATTTTATGCAAACCAACAATACTTTCGAGGAATATAAAAAAACCTTATATTATTAACTTCTAATGTTGCTAATTGGCAACGATGCCTATATAATGCACCGGCTTTTAGTGAGGCTGATTGATTTTTAATCACATTTAAAGAGTGTGCGATTAAAATGAAGCTCAAAAATATGACACCACAACCTTCATTATCCGAAGTGAGAAAAGTAGTTTTCTTATTGCCAATTTGGCAAATGTTAGTCGGAATAGTCATTGGCACGTTTTTTTATTTTTATTCGGGTCTTATGGCTGGTGTTGCTGGTTTTTATGGAGCGAGCATTAGCTGTGCTGGAAGTTTAATTTTTGCTTTTATTGTATTTGGACTGAAACACCAATCCAATGAAAAAATAAGCAAAAAAATGTTTCGGGCAGAAGCATACAAGATGCTAACCATCGCATTGATGTTTTATTTTGCTTTTGCTAAGTTAGGATTACCTTTTTTACCCGTAATCCTTGGATTTATGGCGACATTGATAATTTTCTTTGTGGCATTATTAACCGTTTTTAGATAACATATTAATAGAGTATACATATAATGAGTGAAGCGACAGGCGGCGGCATTGGCGGATACATAAAACATCACCTGCATAACAACACACTTGAATTGGTCAAAGACTCCTCTTTTTGGACCATCAACCTCGATAGTGTTATTTACACCTTAATTACTGCCGTTGTCTTTTTAGGATTTTTTGGTTATGTTGCCAAAAATGCCAAAGCAGGCGTGCCATCTAAGTCACAAAATTTTATTGAATTGATAATTAAGTTTGTCAATGAACAAGTCAATGATTTATTCCACCACCAGAGCAAAGTGGTTGCACCATTAGCTTTAAGTATCTTTGTTTGGGTGTTTTTGATGAATTTCATGGATTTGTTGCCCATAGACATGTTGCCAGCGGCGGGTAAAGTTGTTGATATTCATTACATGCGAGTTGTGCCATCTACTGACTTGAACATCACCTTCGGCATGTCATTTGCGGTGATACTGTTAGTTATGTTCTACAATTTCACAAAAAAAGGCCCAGTTGGTTATTTTAAAGAATACACAGGGCATCCTTTTGAAGCAGATAATACTTTAGTAAAAATTCTATTATCACCATTTAATATATTACTTAATACCGTTGAAACAATCGCAAAGCCTGTATCACTTGGTCTGCGATTATTCGGTAACCTTTATGCAGGCGAGTTAATCTTTATGTTAATCGCTGTATTTACCTTAGGATATGGACTTGAACAATTGGCATCAGTTGGCGGCATCGTCATGATTATTGCTCAATTCTTACTGGGGTTGATGTGGGCATTGTTCCATATCTTAATTATTACCTTACAAGCGTTCATTTTTATGATGTTGAGTGTGGTTTATCTCGCTCAATCCCATGATACAGGACACTAGTGAAACAATTAACCCAAATCCAGGTAGTGAAAATACGATGCTAGCACAAGTGCTTAATGTACCTAGAAAATTCATAAATGGCCTTATCACCAAAA
>CAZQMH010000285.1:0-3120 GCA_964594435.1 uncultured Alcanivoracaceae bacterium | reverse complement strand
GCTTTATCACGTTTAAAAATACTGGCATCTTGGTTTTTTTCGCCAAAAAGTTGCCCTTGTAAATGACCGCTGTAGACCGCTTGGGCAATGATGCCAGGAGCATAAGCATCGCCGATTAGAGTGCAATGTTTGAGTGCTGGCAGCTTTTTTATTTGCTTAAACAGTGCATCATTGGGGTGCTTTTCGGTTACCATAACCACGGCATCATAACTTGTGCGGGTTTCTATGCCGCTGTAAACATCGGCTGTGACTAGCTTGTTTTTACAAATGTGGGTGATTTTTTGGTTTAAAACAATGGTTATTTTCTGTTGAAGCAATTGCTTATGAATTCTTTCTTGTTCTAAAGTGTTTTCACTCCAGATGGCGACTTTACTGGCATTGCTTAGATAAGTGACTTCACAACCTGCCTGCGAACACTTTTCTGCCAAGACACTTGCCATATAATAATGATCCAAATCATAGATAACTACTTTACCTTGGGGCATGTTATTTTTCATTAAATCATCGGGCGTAAATATTTCTATGCTGCCATCGCTGATTAATTTTTTTCTCCCTTCTCGGCTTTGTCCATTGTCTTTCCATGTTGCGCCTGTGGCGACTATGATATTTTTGAAATTCAATTCTTGCACAGTTTTTTTATCCAGTTTGCTGTCAAAATAAAAGCTTACATTGTTCATTTGTTGCATGGCATTGAGGCGATAATCCATGACTCGCCGCCATTGTGCCAAGCCAGGCAATTGTGATTCTAACAAAATACGACCACCTGCTACTTTTCTCTTATCAGCAATCACAACTTCATAACCACGCCTGGCAAGCGTATGAGCACACTCAAGTCCTGCGGCTCCTGCGCCGATAATTAAAATGGAATCGTCTTTGTGTTTTGGTTTGATAATTTCTGGATGCCAATCACGTCGCCATTCTTCGCCCATTGTTGGGTTTTGCGTGCAACGGATGGGTGCGGCATAATTATCACTGGATACACAAATATTGCAGCCGATACATTCACGAATTTTATCGCTTTCTCCGTGCTTGATTTTATTGGGCAAAAAAGGGTCAGCGATGGATGGACGTGCCGCACCAATCAAATCCAAAACACCACGTTTTATTTGCGACACCATCGCATCTGGTGAGGTAAACCGCCCAACACCAACAACAGGTTTTGTCGTCAAGGATTTGACATGCTTGGTGAATTGCTCTTGAAAACCTTCGGCGGAAAAACGGGATGTTTGGGAGTCATTTTCCCAACTCGATACATTAACATCCCACAAATCGGGAATTTCAGCCAACATTTCAATAATATCCGAGCCCTCGCCATCTGCTTGCATACCATTTTTGCCAAGTAGCTCATCCACAGCAATTCGTAAAGCAATGCCACAGGTATCGCCAACGGCTTCTTTGGTGTCTATTAATACTTCTTTGAGCAATCTGGCTCGATTCCCCAAACTGCCACCGTATTCATCGCTTCGGTCATTGTGTTGACGCGACAAAAAATGCATCAAAACCGATAAGTTATGCCCTGCATAGACATACACAATATCAAAACCCGCTTTTTTTGCTCGAATAGCCGCATTTTTATACCAAAGGCGTAAATTTTTTATATCTGATTTATCCATTGCCCGAGCCTGCATGGGAAAACCTCCAAGCACCGAAGCATGAGTTGGTGCGAGACTTGGCAAACGCGAATAATGGTTTTTGCCTGCCAGACCTTGGTAAACCAATTCAATCCCAGCAAGCGAGCCATGCTCATGCACTGCATCGGTCATTAAGCGTAAGTTGTCACTATCCGAATCATCCCACAACCGCCCTTGGTTGTAGGGTGTAATATCCGAAGAAGGATGAATCTCCACCTCTTCTGTACAAACCACACCCCAACCACCTTCGGCTTTGATACCTCGCATACGAGCCAAAGAACGTGGGAAACGATGCCCCATACCATTGCAATGCGGCACTTGGTAAAAGCGATTAGGCGCCGTAACCGGTCCGATTTTTACTTTATCGAAGAGGATGTCGTAGGGTGATTGAGGGTTCATCTTTTTCATAACTTTCAGTGCCCAAATCTCGATTGGAAACCACAATTCGTGCACAAATCATCGCTTTTTAGGCTTTTTATCGTGTTTTAAAATACGCGTATTCGGAAATTGTTAGCCAGCTTTTGCTTTGTTGGGCGAAGTTTTTGTAGGATTGGTAGATTTTTTGTGCCATGGGTGAGCTGTTGCCGAGTTCTTCAAAGACTGCTTGGGCGTGAATTTTTAGTTCGTTCAATACTTCATCAGGGAATTGCTTGAGTTGCACCTTGTGTTGATTGATTAATGTATCGAGTGCACTGCGATTTTTTGCGGTGAAATCCGATAGCATGTTTTGGTTGGCTGCCATGCAAGCGAGCTTGACGATTTCTTGTAAATCTGCTGGCAATTCTTCAAAGGCTTGTTTGTTGACTATGCCTTCTAAACAGGCGGTTGGTTCATGCCAACCTGGATAATAATAGTATTTTGCCGCTTGATAAAGCCCAAAAGCAAGGTCGTTGTAGGGACCAACCCATTCGGTGGCATCTATATTGCCCGTTTGTAAGGCGGTGAATAATTCCGCACCAGGCAAGAGCTTGGGCGAACCGCCGGCTCTTTTTAAGACATCGCCACCCAGTCCTGGAATACGCATGACCAAGCCTTTTAAGTCGTCTTTATTGTTAATTTCTTTGTTGAACCAACCGCCCATTTGCACGCCTGTTTGCCCGACTGGAAAAGGGACAAGATTGTGCTTGCTGTAGAGTTCTCTCCAAAGTTCCAGTCCACCACCATGATAGAGCCATGCGTTCATTTCTTGGGCGTTCATGCCAAAAGGTACGGCTCCGAAAAATTGTGCTTCTGGCACCTTGCCTTTCCAATAATAACTGCCAGCATGACCCATTTGTGCCGTGCCACGTGATACGGTATCAAACACTTCCAACGCTGGCACCAGCTCTCCACCACCAAAAACGGTTATTTTGATGCGTCCATTGCTCATTTTGTTGATGGTTTGGGCTAAAAAATTGGCTCCTGTGCCAAGTGCTGGGAAGTTTTTCGGCCATGCGGTGACCATTTTCCAGTGGTAAGTTTGGCTTGATTTGCTTTGTTTGGCACAATT
>CAZQMH010000284.1:0-3143 GCA_964594435.1 uncultured Alcanivoracaceae bacterium | reverse complement strand
GAGCTGGCAACTGGTGGTTATTTCTTCTACGACTCCTCAAGGCGACTACCTGACCATTTAAAACGGGACGACATCACCGAAATAGGCATCCCATTAACCAATATTTGTAACGACAATTACTCTGACCCACGTTTGCGTCAAATATTTAAAAATATTATCTATGTTGGAGCATTGGCTTATTTATTTGAGATGGATTTCAGTATTTTTGAGGAATCCATTAAATCACAATTTGCCAAAAAAGCCAAACTCATCGCCCCCAACATCAACGCCTTACGGTTAGGCTACGACTACGCCCAAGAACACTATGCCAATGCCTGTGCCCTCAACATCCACCGCCGAGATTTAACCAGTAATAAAATCATGATTGAAGGCAATACCGCCACAGGTCTAGGTGCGGTATTTGCAGGTGTGACGGTTGCAGGCTGGTACCCGATTACGCCCTCCACTTCGGTGATTGAAGCCTTTGAAAAATATTGTCGTCAATTTAGAGTCGATGAAAAAACAGGTAAAAATAAATTTGCCATTGTGCAAGCCGAAGACGAACTGGCTGCCATTGGTATTGTGATTGGAGCGGCGTGGAATGGCGCACGCTCTTTTACCGCAACATCAGGGCCAGGCATATCTTTAATGGGCGAGTTTTTAGGCTTGGCGTATTTTGCCGAAATACCCGTGTTTTTAGTTGATATTCAACGCTCTGGACCCTCAACAGGTATGCCAACCCGCACCCAACAATCCGATATTTTGGCAGCCGCTTATGCCTCGCATGGTGATACCAAACATGTCTTGTTGTTTCCTGCCACACCCAAAGAATGTTTTGATATGACAATTAGTGGTTTAGACTTAGCCGAACGCTTACAAACACCCGTGTTGATGATGAGTGATTTAGACTTGGGTATGAATACACATTTGTGTGAAAAAATCGAATTTGACGACACACACACTTATGATCGCGGCAAAGTATTGGATTTTGAGGCCTTAGAAAACCAACAACAACGCTGGGGACGTTACCTCGATGTCGATAATGATGGCATACCTTATCGTACCATTCCTGGCACCCATCCCGAAAAAGGTTCTTTTTTCACACGCGGTTCTTCCCACGACGAATACGCCGCCTACACCGAAGATGGCAAGATTTACGCCAAAGGTATGCAGCGTTTGTTAAAAAAATGGGATACAGCCAAAACATTAGTGCCAAAAGCCGAAATTCACCAAGTCAAAGACAACAACAAACTTGGCATCATCTACTACGGCACCAGTCTTTATGCTGGACATGAAGCCGATGATTTGCTGCAAGAACATGGCATAACGCTCGATGAAATGCGTATCAAAGCTTTCCCTTTTGGGCAGGAAGTGCAAGAATTTATGCAAGCACACGAAACCATCTTTGTTATCGAACAAAACCGTGATGCTCAGATGAAGACCTTATTGGTCAATGAATTTCAGCTCAACCCAAACAACTTAATCCCCGTGCTCAATATTGATGGTATGCCCATAACCGCACAATATATTGCTGATGAGATTTTCCACCATTTAAATCCACAAACCACATTGAGAGCAGTCAAATGAGTTATATTCGTTCAACTTTCCGCCACCCAAGTGCCAAAGTTAATGCAATCGGCTTTGCCAAAACGGCATACGAAGGAGCCTTATCCACTCTTTGTGCTGGTTGTGGGCATGATTCCATCAGTGCGGCAATTATTCAATCCTATTTTGAAATGAATATCGAACCACATAAAATTGCCAAAATATCAGGCATTGGTTGTTCATCAAAAACACCGACTTATTTCTTGGGCAAAGCTCACGGCTTTAATTCCGTCCACGGCAGAATGCCTTCGGTTGCAACAGGTGCCAACATGGCAAACAAAGACCTGCAATACATCGGCATTTCTGGAGATGGCGATACGGCATCTATTGGCATGGGGCAATTTGCCCATGTTGTCAGACGCAATCTTAATATGATTTACATTGTCATGAACAACGGTTGCTATGGCTTAACCAAAGGACAAGACTCTGCCACCGCCGATATTGGTTCGGCAGGCAAAAAAGGAGTGGAAAATCAATTTGCGGCGATAGATTTGTGCCAACTCGCTTTGCAACTGGGTGCAGGTTATGTCGCACGTGGCTTTTCTGGCGATAAAAAACAGCTGATTCCACTTATCAAAGGAGCTATTGAGCACCAAGGCTTCGCCTTTATTGATGTCATATCACCATGTGTCACCTTTAATAACGTTCCCTCCTCCACCAAAGGATACGAATACGTCAGAGACCATTTGGATGCCACTGGCACGATTGATTTTGTTCCCGAACGTCAAGAACTCAAGATTAATCACCCAGAAGGCACCAGCAAAGAAGTTAAATTACACGATGGCAGCAAGTTAGTTCTCAAGAAAAACACCCATGAATATGATCTAGCAAGCAAACGTGAAGCCATGGGAATTATTGAAACCGTTCGTGAACAAAAGAAAATCCTCACGGGTTTGATTTATTTGCACGAAGACCCACAAGATACTCACAAAAAAATCAACTCAAGCCAGCGACCTCTCAACAGCCTGAAAAAAGATGAACTTTGTCCGGGCAACAAAGTACTGGATGCCTTAAATGCAGGATTTAGGTAACACATGCAACAGTATAAACTCAGCATTAACACAACCGCCCGTGGCTACACTATAATCACCCATGAGATTGAGAAAGTTATAGATATTGCGGCAATTAAAGTTGGGCTACTGCATATTTTCCTGCAACATTCAAGTGCCAGCCTCAGCATCAACGAAAATGCAGACCCAACTGTCAGGGCTGATTTTAAAGCTTTTGAGGAGAAATTAGTTCCACGCAATTTCCCCTACCAACACAATTACGAAGGGGATGATGATATGCCAGCACATATTACCCAAATCCCGATAGTAAATCGCAATAAAGAGTGCAAACACTTGATGTGCATAAGGAATTATCAAAAACTAAATCCACCTGATTGGTGATTAAGCTTTTTGATGATTTCTTAGGTGCGTCAAGGGTTTGTGCTCTCATTGTGATTCACTATCGGGATTTGGGTATTAAATCTTCTCTCTTTGGCTGCCAACTCACCATCCCAATAAGCAACGGAAAACTCGCCCTAGGAGCTTGGCAAGGTATATATTTAGGCGAAC
>CAZQMH010000283.1:0-3163 GCA_964594435.1 uncultured Alcanivoracaceae bacterium | reverse complement strand
TGTTTTTCCAGCATCAATTCCATCAAAACTCAAGCCAGGCACGCCATCCATTTGTGTATCTAATATAATGCCGTGCCAATGAATTGAGCTAGAATGTTTAAGTTTATTACTCACCCTCAGTGTTACCTCATCCCCTTCTTGCCAGTACAATGTCGGACAAGGAACTGAACCGTTAACGGCAGTTGCCAAACGTTGTTTACCAGTAAAATTAACGGGCATATAGCCTATATCAAGGCTGAACTGCTTGCCTTTCAAAGTTGGATGGTGGTGAAATTTTGCTTTGGCTTGAGTGTTTGCAAAACTGTTTGAAAAACCACCAAGTCCATAAAGTAGTCCACCAGCGGTAACGCCAGTAACAAACTTGCGGCGATTTAAAGGGCTGTTAATTAACTCTTTCATTATCCTATACTCTTAATGTTTGTGATCTTTTGAATCGTGCTTTTCGGATTTTACTTGCTGCTTTTTTGGTTTATAATCACGAGATGAAGAATGGGTATGTACCACTTTCCATTGGTCGTTGATTTTGCGAAACAAAAATGTCTGATAGCCTGATTTGTCAAAAGTGCGTTGTTGGTAGAATTAATAGTTTAAGTTGTTTCATTTTGTTTCTCCTGTTTGAGTTTTAATAATTTTAATTTTTTCTTTACTGCTTGTGCTCGCCACAAAAAGAACACTGATGGCACAACCAATAAGGTTAAGATAACCGCTGTGACCATGCCACCAACCATAGGAGCCGCAATTCGGCTCATGACCTCTGAACCTGTGCCTGTTCCGTATAAAATCGGCAACAGACCGACAATAATAGCAGCGGCGGTCATCATTACTGGGCGTACCCGCATACCAGCACCTTGGGTGACTGCATGGCGTAGGTCATCTAATTTGATGGTTTTATTTTTGAAATCTTTTTGCATTTTTTGGTAGGCTTGATTGAGGTAAACCAGCATAATCACGCCAATTTCTACTGCCACACCAGCAAGGGCAATAAAACCAACGCCCACGGCGACGGAAAAGTTATAACCTTGAATATACATCAACCAAATACCACCAACCATTGCCAAAGGAAGCGTTCCCATAATGATGGCGACTTCAATGAAATTACGGAAATTCATGAATAATAAAATTACAATAATAGCGAGAGTCAAAGGCACAACATAGCTCAATTTTTCTTTGGCTCGTTGCATATATTCGTATTGACCTGACCAAGTAATCGAATAACCAGCAGGTAATTTCAGTTGCTCTTGAACGATTTTTTGTGCATCCACCACATACGTACCGACATCCACACCATCAATATCAATAAATGACCAACCGTTTAGGCGAGCATTTTCAGATTTTATGCCTGGTGGTCCATCTTCAACAAAGATATTGGCGACATCGCCCAGTGATATGGTTTGACCCATGTTGTTAACTATGGGTAATCGGGCTAAAGTTTCAGGTGAATTGCGGTAATCTTGTGGATAACGAACATTGACTGGATAACGCTCCAAACCCTCGACTGTTTGCGTGACATTCATACCACCAATAGCTGATGCTACCACTTGTTGAATATCGGCAATACTCATGCCATAGCGTGCCGCTTTTTCTCGTTGAATATCAACTTTGATATAGCGACCACCTGCGACACGTTCGGAATAAACCGAAGCGGTTCCTGGCACATCTTTGAGAATTTCCTCCAGTCTTTTGCCAATTTTTTCGATTTCTGTTAGTTCAGGGCCAGCAATTTTTATCCCAACAGGGGTTTTGATGCCTGTTGCCAACATATCAATGCGGGTTTTGATTGGTTCGACCCATGCGTTGGTAACACCTGGAAGTTTAACCAAACCATCGAGTTCTTTTTTCAAATCCTCCTTGGTCAAGCCTGCTCGCCATTCACTTTTTGGTTTGAGTTGAATAAAAGTTTCAATCATGGTCAATGGTGCGGGATCGGTGGCTGTTTCTGCCCGCCCGACTTTACCAAATACGGTGATAACTTCTGGAACTGATTTAATCAGTTTATCGGTTTGTTGCAAGAGTTCACGGGCTTTACCGATAGAAATACCCGGATAAGTGGTCGGCATGTACATTAAATCGCCTTCATCCAATGGTGGAATAAATTCACCACCGATTTTATTAACCGGATACATACCCACAATTAACACCAATAATGTCGCTAAAAGTGTGGTTTTTGGAAAACGCAACACGGTTTTTAATACGGGCATATAAATGGCGATTAAAAAACGATTGATGGGATTTTTATGTTCGGGTAAAACTTTACCACGAATAAAATAGCCCATGAGTACTGGCACTAAGGTGATGGCTAAAAAGGCTGAAGCTGCCATGGCATAAGTTTTGGTAAAAGCCAGCGGTGCAAACATGCGTCCTTCTTGGGCTTCTAGGGTGAAAACAGGGATAAAACTGACGGTGACAATCAACAAACTAAAAAATAAAGCCGGACCGACCTCCGCAGCAGAATCTGCCACAATTTTCCAGCGATTTTCTTTGGTGATGGGTGTGGCTTCCATGTGTTTGTGCATATTTTCAATCAACACAATCGCCCCATCAATCATCGCACCAATGGCAATCGCAATCCCTCCCAGTGACATAATATTGGCATTTAATCCTTGAAAATGCATAATCATAAAGGCGGATAAGATACCAACAGGCAAGCTGAATATTGCCACAAGTGAAGAACGAATATGGAACAAAAATATCATACAAACCAATGCCACTACAGCAAATTCTTCTAGTAGTTTATGCCACAGATTTTCGACTGCTTTTTCAATTAATCCACTGCGGTCATAAACAGTAACCACTTCTACGCCTTCAGGCAGACCTTTTTTGAGTTGTTCGAGTTTTTCTTTGACACCATCAATGACTTTTTGGGCATTTTCACCAAAACGCATAACGATAATACCGCCAACTGTCTCGCCTTCGCCATTGAGTTCGGCAATGCCGCGACGCATTTGTGGGCCTGTGCCAATATCGGCGACATCTTTGAGCAATAATGGCACGCCATTGACATTTGTACCAAGGGGAATATTGCCAATATCGGTGGTGTTTTTGAGGTAACCTGTGGTACGCACCATGTATTCGGCTTCTGCCATTTCTATCACCGATGCACCAATTTCTTGGTTGCCTTTTTTGATTGCCATACCAATATGGGACAAAGGAATATTGTAGGCAC
>CAZQMH010000282.1:0-3170 GCA_964594435.1 uncultured Alcanivoracaceae bacterium | reverse complement strand
TAAATTGTCTCAACTTAATTAACGACATATAAAGCAATACAGGACAGCTTGATTTGGGAATATTCTCAATTTATGCTATCCTACGCAACTTTATATTTTTAACCCTTTCATGACAGAAAATCATATCAGTCACATAGATAATTGTTGGATAGTGACCAGCAAAGATAAGGCAAAGCTTGTTGACTCTTTGTGGTTTGATGACAAATACTGGTTAAATCAGGGGCGACTGCTTGGTGCCAGTAGTGGCAGAGGTTCGGCCTGGATGGTGAAATCTGAAACCCAAAAAATGATGTTAAGGCATTATTATCGTGGCGGTATTCCTGCTAAATTTATCAAGGACAAATATTTTTGGACGGGACTGAAAGCTAGCCGCAGTTTCAGTGAATACTATTTATTACAAAAAATGCAAGAATTAAATTTACCCGTGCCCAAAGCTATTGCTGCTCAGACCTGTAAAAAAGGCTTGTTTTACCAAGGCAATATTCTTATCGAGTACCTCAGACATCAATCGACTTTTGCGGGGATAATTAATTCAGCGGATAATAAAAAAAGTTGGGAAAATTGTGGCAAAACCATCGCCAAATTCCATAATCACGGCATAAATCATGCTGATTTGAACGCTCATAATATTTTACTAGCGGATGAAAAAACCTATTTGATTGATTTTGACCACTCAAAACAATGCAAAATAAAACGCACGTGGCAAAAGGCAAATATGGCACGATTAAAACGCTCGGTTGATAAATTGACCAGCAAGGAAAATAAAAAGACAAATGCAAAAAACTGGCGGATTTTAATGAATGCCTATAACCAATACCTAGAAAAAGAATGAAAAACATTCACGATTTATTAAACCGTCCGATTAAGGATTTGCGAATTTCAGTCATGGATACCTGTAATTATCGCTGCCCTTACTGTATGCCTGCGGATAAATTTGATGACAACTACCAATTTCTCAAGCCCAATGAAAGACTCGACTTTGGTGAGATTATTCGACTGGTTAAAATATTTGCTGATTTTGGCGTCAATAAAATTCGTTTAACGGGTGGCGAACCCTTGTTGCGGAAAAATTTAGCCGCATTAATTGCTGAAATTAAAGACATAAATGGCATAAAAGATATTGCCTTAACCACTAACGGACAACTATTACAAAAACAATTGCCACAACTCATTGCTGCGGGATTGGATCGTGTTAACATTTCTTTGGATACCATCGACCATGAGCTTTATCACCAAATGAGCGGTAAAAAAGGAGATTTACAAACCGTATTAGACGCCATAGATTTTGCCAGTGCCAGTCGTTTAAAAAGTGTTAAACTCAATTGTGTGGTACAAAAAGGCATCAATGATAAGCACATTTTGCCGTTGTTGGAAAAATACCAAAACAGCCCTGTAGTCGTTCGGTTTATTGAATACATGGATGTTGGCAATAAAAACCAATGGCACAAAAATCAGGTGCTAAGTTTTAAAGAAATCCACCAAATAATACAACAAAAGTGGGCAATACAAGCACTGGAGTCGAATTATGTTGGTGAAGTAGCCGCTCGCTATAAATACCAAGATTTTGCAGGAGAAATAGGTTTTATTACCTCAATTTCACAACCGTTTTGCCGCGATTGTTCCAGGGCGAGGCTATCTGCTGATGGTAAGTTATATACGTGTTTATTTGCTAGCCAGTCTTTTGATTTGCGTTCTTTATTGCGGCACGAAGACGATAAATATTTAAAAAATTACATCATGCAGGTCTGGCAAAATCGTGATGACCGTTATTCAGAAATAAGGCATGAATTGAAAGATAAGAAAGAAAAAATTGAAATGTATGTTATTGGTGGGTAATTCTCAAAAAGTGAAAAAAAATGAATGATTTAAGTCATATTGATAAAAATAACAACCCCACAATGGTCGATGTCAGTGGTAAAAAAATAAGCAAAAGAACCGCTGTGGCAACCAGCTGTGTTATTTTCCCTGAGGCGGTAAAACACTACTTTAAAAATGACGAACTGATTACAAAAAAAGGACCAGTTTATCACACGGCGATTATAGCAGGCGTAATGGCAGCTAAAAAAACCCACGAACTCATCCCTTTTTGTCACCCTTTGGCTATAGAAAATTGTAAAATCGAAATCATAACCAATAAACAAGGCAATGCCGAAATAACCTGCCGTGTAAGCCTGCACCACAAAACAGGCGTAGAAATGGAAGCACTAACAGGTGCAAGTGTAGCAGCTCTCACCATTTATGATATGTGCAAAGCCCTCTCGCATGAGATGGAAATAAGCACCACAAAACTCATCAAAAAAACAGGTGGAAAGACAGATATATGAAAAACCTAACAATTTTGTTTTTTGGTCAATTAAAAACAACATGGAACAATTCGCAGCTTCAATGGCAAACATCCTGTGATACGATAGAATGCTTGTATGCAGAATTATTACAAACAGCAGCCGATACACCTTTTAAAGACAGCATAAAAGTCGCCATAAATGATGACTTCGCCCAATGGCAAAGCCCAATAAGTGACGGAGATACCATCGCTTTTTTACCACCTGCATCAGGAGGCTAATGTGTTTAAAATAAGTGAAGTTGCCATTGATGCGGTTCAACTCAAAGCTCAGACTTTAGACCAAAGTGCGGGTGGTTTTGTCTGTTTTGAAGGCTGGGTTCGCGACCACAATCAAGGCAAGAACGTCAAAAAGCTGGCTTATGAATCCTATGAAAAACTTGCTATAAAAGAAGGTAATAAAATCATCGCTGAGGCTAAAAAACTTTATCCCATAAAAAAAGCCGTCTGTACTCACCGCATCGGACTGCTTGCTATTGGTGAAATGGCAGTATGGGTCGGCGTCAGTGCAGCACATCGCGACGCCGCTTTCAAAGCGTGTCGTTATATTTTAGATGAAGTCAAATCCCGTGTGCCCATTTGGAAAAATGAAACCTACGACAATGGGCAATCAGGCTGGGTAGAACAAGAATAAAATCAGGAGAAAAATATGCCATTTATAGGTTTATCAGTTATTATCCAGCTCGCTTTAGCGGCTCATGTTGTTAAAACAGGGCGTGATAGGTATTGGATTTACATCATTCTCATTCCTGGAATTGGAGCGGCATTATACGTCATTACCCAAGTGTTGCCAGATTTGGGACAAACAAAAACGGCTCATCAAGCTAAG
>CAZQMH010000281.1:0-3176 GCA_964594435.1 uncultured Alcanivoracaceae bacterium | reverse complement strand
GATGTATCCATATTCATCTAAGGGTGGATAGGCTTGGTTTTTGTCACGGTACATGCGTGCTAGGCGGGGATAGGACCATTCAAAAAGAAGTTGTTGGTAGAGTTTATCGGGCATTTGGCGGGTTTGGTACATGCCGGCTTGTTGGCGTTGGTGTTGAGCTTCGGCTAAGATTATGGCGTTGGCTACCGAGACGTTGAGTGAGGCGACCATGCCGACCATCGGAATGATGATGTGTTGGTCAACCAGTTTGGCGGTGGTGTCGCTGATGCCTGTGAGTTCGGTGCCCATGACGATGGCGGTTTTGCGTGTGTAGTCGACTTGGCGGTAGTCGATGGCTTTTGGGCTGAAATGGGCGGCGAGTATTTGGTAGTTTTTGTTGTGTAATGTTTCGGCAATGTGGTTAATGTTTTTCTGTTGTTTGGCTATTACCCATTTTTGTGAGCCTTTAGCGTAGTAGTTGAGTTGACGGTAGCCTTGTGTTACGGGGATGTAGTGGACTTGGTGGATGCCCACTGCATCGCAGTTACGGATGATGGCGTTGAAATTGTGCGGTTTATGAATGTTGTCCATGATTACCGTGAGGTCCATTTGTCTGTGGTTTAGGACGTGTTTTATTTTTTCAAATCGCTCTGGAGTCATGGTTTTTGTTGTTTTTTAAGTTTTTTTGCTATTTTTAATATTAATGTCTTGCATTAGGAATATCTGCTATGTTATTGTTATTCCAAGTTAATTATGCCTTGACTTGTTAATAACAATAAAAACTATATAATACCTCCAAAGATTGTAGCCGAATTTTCCTCAAATTCGGCTTTTTTTTGTGAGAAAATATTATTTGGGCAGTTGGGTTTTTTTAATCAGTTGGGAAAAGAATAGGGCGTTAGTTAACCATTTTTGTGTGCCTAGCCAATATCCGCGAAATGTTGGGTTGAAGCCAAATTTGATGATGCTGCCTTTGCCTTCTCTTTGGGCGATGAGCATGGGACTGTGGCTTATTTTTTTGAGTTGTTCGCTCGATATGTAACCTGCTGCTAATGGATTTTGTTTGGCATATATGGGTGTTACGTAGGGGTTTTGTGCGGTTTTTAGTTGAGTATTGCCTTGTACGAGTAGGTATTGTGTGTTGTGTTGCATACCAAAGGCTAAGGGGTGTGTTAAATCGGCGGTGGCAGTGATGATGGCACCTCCGATGCTGTTTTTGGCCAAATCTTTTTCAAAATCACCGTATTTTTTTGGCGTTATGGCTGCTTTTGGCTGATGTGCTTCTTGTTTGGTTTTTGTTGTTTTGTCGGGTGTTGGGGTGGTTTGTTTTTTGGTTTGCAGGTTTTTTTCTACCCATTTTGCGGATTTTTCAAAGGCAATAAGTGTGCCACCTTTTTTTATCCATTGGCTGAGTTTGTCTTGTGTGGCTTCGCCTAGTGTTTTGTAGTTTCCTGTTGGTAGGATGAGGTGGGTGTAGGGATTTAGGTTGATTGTTTTGAGTTGTTGTTTGTGAATTTTGCTTAATGGCATGCCAATTTGTGTGTCTATTAAGTGCCAAAAACTACCTGCTTGGTAACTGTTTATGCCTTCTCCAAATAACATGGCGACTTTTATTGCTTTGATGGTTGTGATTGAGGGTGAGCCTAAATCTATGCCTTTTTTGTTAAGTTCGGAGGTCAGTGGGTAGATGGATACGTGAAAAAATTCTCTGACATTTGATAGGGCTTGGAAAATTTTATCTTTGTTCTTGCCTTTGGCTGGAATGATTATGGCTCCAGGTTTGAATGTTAGTTCTTTGCCATTGTATTTAATGCTAAAGGATTTGCTGGCAGCTTTGGTTAGTATTTCTTGTTGCAGTAAATAATTGAGAGCGGCAGCAGTGTTGCCATCATCCCAATTGAATGCGTAGGCGATTGGGTCTTTGGCGTAGGAGTTTTTGGCTTTTTGCCAAATAATTTCTTCGGTTTTTGGTGTGCTTGGGCTTTTGGCGTAGGGAATGCCCCAAGCATAGGGCAGGTTCCATGCTGAGACATCGTAAAATGTATTGTCTTGGAAATTGGTTTGGGTGCTGAATAATGATTTTATTAGGGTGTATTGTTTTTGTGCAAGTGGCACAAAGAGGGAGTTTTTTGCTTTGAAAAGGTGGTTGTTTTGTGTTTGGTCGCTACTTAAAAGTGAGGCTTTAATGTGGTGCAGGGCAAAGAATGTGGTTAGCTTTTGGGCTTTTATGTGGTCGTTGGCTAGGTCTAATAGATAGCCTTTAAATTTTTCTTGCTTGGCTTGCTTTTGGGCGTTTTCAAAAAATTCTTTTTTATAATTGAGTAGTTGGGATTTGAGTTGGTAGGAGCCATAGAGAGTGGAATGGGCGGTTTGGAATTGGTTGTCTATGCCTGTTTGTAGTTTTCTGATGCCTTCTTTGGTTTGCAACGTGCCACCTTTGGCACTGGCTTGCTCAAATAGAATGCCGATGGCTCCTTGTAAATCTGGGTAGGTCGAACCTTTGCCTGGATAAAAATCATCGTAACTTTCTTTGGTGAAAAATCTGACATTCTTGGCTGCTAAGGCTTGGGCATGGAACTGCCCGAGTTTTGTTGTTAATTCGGTATTTCTTTTTGGAATGAGTGGATTGGTGCGACTGGGGATGCCTGGTTGAAAGAAAAATGTATGGTGAGGTGCGGTTTCGTGGTGGTCGGTAAAGACGTGAGGTTGCCATTTGTGGAATTGTTTGATGCGATTTTGGGATTCGATTTGGGTCAATAATAACCAGTCGCGATTGAGATCAAACCAATAATGGTTGGTTCTGCCATTGGGGGCTGGCTCGTTATGTGCTGCATCGTTGATGTCGGTGGTGTCTATCATGCCTCGCATGGCATTGACGTAGCTAACGAAGTGATCATAGCCATCAGGGTTGAGGCTTGGGTCGATGATAATGAGGGTTTGGTTTAAGATTTCATCAAGTTTTTTGCTATGACCTGCGAGCAAATAATAGGCATACAGCAGACTGGCATTGGTGCCACTGGCTTCATTGCCGTGTACACTAAATCCTTGGTAAAGGCGTAAAATATTGGGGTTATTTATTAAAGCTTCTGGGTTTTCCATGTTTTTGTCGGAGCTTATTAATAGCAGAATTTGTGGGCGGCCTTCAGTCGTTGTGCCATAATTTATGAGCTGGGCTCGACTCGAAGAGGCTGCCAGCA
>CAZQMH010000280.1:0-3182 GCA_964594435.1 uncultured Alcanivoracaceae bacterium | reverse complement strand
TTACCGCCATCCTTATTATTGGGCAGGCTTTGTTTTGACCTCATCAAATAAAGGCGTCAGTGAAGGTATTTTTAACTAACCCCCAAATTTGGATTTGAATAAGGGAGAGCCGTTGGCAAGTTGTTCACAAGACAAATAGTGAGCGATGGTTTGTCCCATATCGGCGAATGTTTCGCATTTTCCGATGTTCCTGGTTGGTATTTTTTTGCCAAAAAAGAGGACGGGGACATGTTCTCGGGTGTGGTCGCTGCCTGGAAAAGTCGGGTCGCAGCCGTGGTCTGCGGTAATTAAGGCGAGGTCATCTTTGTGCATTAAGGACTCCAGTTCTGGCAATCTTTTGTCAAATTCCTCAATCGCATGAGCATAACCCGCAACATCACGTCGGTGTCCAAATTGGCTGTCAAAATCGACAAAATTGGTGAAAATCAGGGTGTTGTCTTGTGCGGTTTCTAAGGCTTGTAGGGTTTTGTCGAACAGTTCAGCGTTATTTTTGCCCTTGATGGCTTTTGAAATGCCACGGTTAGCAAATATATCGGCAATTTTGCCAACCGAGATAACCGTGCCTTTGTTGGCAATGATTTTATCCAATAATGTCAGGCCTATTGGCTCGGTTGTCAAGTCTTTGCGATTGGCGGTGCGGGTAAATTCGGCTGCATTTTCACCAATAAATGGTCGGGCTATAACTCGGGTAATATTGCGTTCTTCGGTTAGACCTTTGGCTATTTCGCCTAGATGCAATAGTTTTTCCAGCCCAAAATATTTTTCATGTGCGGCAATTTGGAAGACAGAATCCGCAGAAGTGTAGCAAATCGGTTTACCCGTTTTTATATGTTCTTGCCCTAATTGTTTGATAATTTCTGTGCCGCTTGCATGGCAGTTACCTAAAATCCCTGGTAATTTTGCCAAGCTAATAAAGTCTTTAATCAATTGTTTTGGAAAGCAGGGAGTGGTTTTGGGAAAGGTTGCCCATGAAAAAGGGACAATAATACCCGCCATTTCCCAATGACCGCTTGGTGTGTCTTTGTCCTTGCTTTTTTCTGCGGCATAACCATAGCTTGCTATAGGCGTGATTGACTTATCCAGTCCTGCCATTTCTTCGCCACAGCTTTGGGCTAAAGCATCAGCCAATCCCAAACGGGTAAGATTGGGTATGTTTAATGGCCCATTGCGATGAGTGTTATCGGCATTTCCTGCAAAACAGGCTTTGGCAATATTGCCTAAAGTGTTGGCTTTTGCATCGCCATAATGAGAGGCATCAGCACTGGCTCCAATACCTAAAGAATCCATGACTAAAATAAGTGCTCTTTTCATGTTTGTCAGTTTATCGCTTTAAAATTGGCATGGCAATGATTAATTAAACTATCTTTCCCCCAAAGAGGGCATAAATTTGGTAAAATCCGCAGATTAAACAATTACTACACTAATATTATGACAGTTATTACACGTTTTGCTCCTTCTCCAACAGGTTATTTGCACGTTGGTGGTGCTCGTACCGCTTTGTTTTCTTATCTTTTTGCCCGAAAAAATAAGGGTAAGTTTATACTCAGAATTGAAGACACCGATAGAGAACGCTCTACTGATGAATCGGTGCAGGCTATTTTTGCAGGGATGCAGTGGTTGGGTATGGAACACGATGGTGAAGTTTTTTTTCAAACCAAAAGATTTGCTCGATACAAAGAAAAAGTACAACAATTGTTGGATGCTGGACAAGCGTATTATTGCACATGCAGCAAACAGCGTTTGGATGAGATTCGTGAAAAACAGATGCAAGCTGGTGAAAAACCACGTTATGATGGTAAATGCCGTGCCCTAAATTTAACCAATTCTGATGATGCGGTGGTGCGTTTTAAGAACCCAAAAGATGGCGAAGTGACATTTGATGATTACGTGCGTGGCGTTATAACCACCGCAAATGCTGAATTAGATGATTTGATTATTGCTCGCCCTGATGGCACACCTACTTATAATTTTACGGTGGTTATTGATGATATTGATATGCAAATTTCGCATGTTATTCGTGGCGATGACCACATTAATAATACGCCGCGGCAAATTAATATCTACCAAGCATTGGGGGCAGATTTACCTAAATTTGCTCATTTGCCGATGATTTTAGGTGATGATGGTGCGCGTTTATCAAAACGTCATGGAGCGGTGGGCGTGATGGAATATGCACATGAGGGTTATTTGCCTGAAGCTGTGTTGAATTATCTTGTTCGCCTTGGTTGGTCTTATGAGGATAAGGAATTGTTTAGTAAAGATGAGATGATTGAATTGTTTGATTTGAAAAAAGTCAACAAAGCCCCTTCTACTTTTAACACTTCAAAACTCAAGTGGATAAATCAACAATACATTCAACAAGCCGATAGTGCTCGCTTGGCAAAGTTATTAAAATCACGGCTTGAGGTTTTGCAAGTTGTGGTACCTGCCAATATCAACTTGACTCAAATTGTCGAAATGTTCAAATCGCGTTCGCAAACCATCAATGAAATGGCAGATTCGGCCTTGTTTTTATTTAATGAAATAACACACTACGATGAAAAAGCGGTAAAAAAAGTATTCAAACAATCGGCAATCCTGCCATTTGAAACCTTAATAAACAAAATAGCAGCCATCGACAATTGGGCAGATGCTGATTTACACGGGTTAATAGAAGCAACGGTTAAAGAACTTGAGGTTGGTTTTGGAAAAGTTGGTCAACCTTTACGCGTTGCTCTCACTGGTCAGTCCTCTGGTCCTGCCAATGACGAAATCATGCAAGTTTTAGGCAAGGAAGCTTGCCTCAATCGAATTAGCAATGCCTTGGAGTTCTTGCAAGAAAAATTAAAAGCACAGGGTTTGGGTTAAAAGTTGAGCAACCGGACAAACCAAACAGAAGTCATTATAAAGGCTTTGCAAAACATCAGTACGGCACAAAATCAAGCAGTAAAAGATGTTCTGATTGCTAAGTTTAAGCACGATTTTCCAGATGACCATGATTGGTTGGACATGTTTTCATCACCCGCCGAGCATGAATTTGAACAATATTCCACGCAATTACCACTGATTGATGGCTATGAAGTTATAAAAATTAGTGGTTCTGGAGCCAGTGGCAAAATATTTTTAGCTCGCGATTTAAACACTGGCGATAGTGTTGCCATAAAAGTGCCAATGATTTTTCTCAGCACAGAGCAAATGCAACG
>CAZQMH010000279.1:0-3199 GCA_964594435.1 uncultured Alcanivoracaceae bacterium | reverse complement strand
TACATCAATGGGTCAACCAGAAAACTCGGCGGCATTTCAGCTCCACGAGCCTTTCGAACACGTTCCACATGTGCAAGATAGGCACTGCCATCTAAAAACTGGTGACAGCGTGGCATCGGTGCATCCAGCATTTTTTCATCAAGTTCAAAAGCATCTGCCACTTCATCTTTATTCAATTTATCATAAATTTCAGTGAGTTGCGGTGATGTTGCCGCCCAATCATCCAAAGCTTGTTGCATGGTTGTTGCAATTTCATTGACCATTACTGCGTTACGATTATCTCGGCTGACGACTATTAATTGTCCATCACGCGTTCCGTTTTTTAATGTTGCTAATTTCATTTTTTTCTCTTTTTTACTTTATTGTTTAGGTTTCCATGAATGAACATAATCTGTCCATTCCACTTGTTCAAATGCTTCACTTATTTCCAACGGGTCTCTGGTATCAATCATCACTGCCACTTCATCGGTCATGGCGTTTTCTTGTTTAAATGCTTTTTGCAATGCACCAGGATGCGGCCCATGAGTAAAACCTTGCGGATGATGGGTTACCATCCCTGGATGAATATTATCGCGGGAAAAAAAGTTACCTTGGTGATAAAACAACACTTCGTCATAATCATCATTGTTATGGAAAAAGGGTATTTTAAGGGCTTTTTCATCAGTTTCAAACAATCGAGGTACAAAAGTACAAATAATGAAACCCCTACCCATAAAAGTGGTATGAGCCGAAGGAGGAACATGGTAGCGGTGGCTCATCAAGGGTGAAATATCCCGCCAATTCAGTCGCACAGGCATTAAATTGCCACGCCAACCCACAGCATCTAAAGGATTAAACGGAAATATTTGGCAACTCATCTTATTTTTATGCTTAATCAACACCGTCCAGTCACTGGAATCATCTTGTTGAGCCAAAAACGCTTCATCAATAGCTGGCACATCCAATACAGCAGGGTCAACAATAGCATTGGGGCCAAGCAAACCTTTGTCTGGCATTTGGTAGTGAGCATTGGTGCACTCTATCATCAATATTTCACACAATTCCGCTAATTCTAAACGCCACTTAGTGCAACGAGGTAACATAAAATAGTCACCTGCAACCAGTTTAATATGACCATAATCACAAAAAACATCGGCACAACCTTTGTGCATAAACAGCATTTCATCGCCATCGGCATTACTGACCAAATGATTCATGCTTGCATTAATTTTAAACATTCTCACCTTAATACTGGCATTGTGCAGCAAAACAGCGGCTTTATAAGGACTGTTATCCACTTCTTTGTACAAATTGGTATCAAAAGCTCGTGGCTGTAAATCGCCTTCAAATTCAATCCAATTAGTCGGTGGATTTTTATGATAAAAATGGGTAACAGGGCCAAAAAAACCTTCTTTGCCCACTTCCCGTTCATAAGTGCCTTGGGGCAAGTCAAAATGGGCTTGGCGTGCCACCGTGCCTTCTTTTTTAAATGTTTCTATCCACTTTTTCATTATAAAAATCCTCTGCGTTTTTGATCGAGTTCAATGGAATCAAACAAAGCCTGAAAGTTGCCCTCGCCAAAACCTTGATTACCTTTGCGTTGAATAATTTCAAAAAATATAGGTCCGATGCAATTCTGAGTAAAAATTTGCAATAGTATTTTTTCGCCCGTTTCTTCATCTGCATCAATTAAGATGCTGTTTCTCTGCAAGCGAGGTATATCTTCTTGGTGTTTTGTCACCCGTTTATCAATAATACTGTAATAAGTTTCTGGGGTTGATAAAAAATCGACACCTGCCGCCTTAATTGACTCAATAGTTTCATAAATATTCTCCGTATACAGAGCAATATGTTGGATGCCCTCGCCTTTGTATTCGTCAATATATTCATTGATTTGAGACTTCTTATCGGGGGATTCATTTAACGGAATTTTGACCGAACCATTAGGTGAACGCATCGCTTTAGAGGTAAGCCCCGTTTGCGAGCCTTTGATGTCAAAATAACGAATTTGCTCAAACTGAAACAAATCAACATAATATTGTCCCCATTTTTCCATGTTTCCATAAAAAACATTATGCGTTAAGTGGTCTATAAATGTTAAACCAAAGCCTGTTGGGTACTGATTCATGCCAACTATCACTTCAAAATCATTTTCTAGCAGTTTTTTATAATTTTGTTTATCAACCAAATACAAAACAGCACCACCAATACCTTTGACTGCGGGCAAATCTAAATCACCTTTGATTTCTTGCGAACCATTATTTTTGGCATGAACTAAAGCCGCTTCGGCATCATCAAAAACAATAGAAAAGCCATTGGCACAAGGCCCATGTTGTTCGGTAAATTTTTCGGCAAAAGAATGGTGTTCTTTATTTAAAATAAAATCAATCTGCCCTTGTCGATACAATATTATATCCTTATGCTTGTGTTTTTTGATGGCACTAAAGCCCAAACGTCGAAACAAAGTATCTAAAGCATCGGCATTTTTAGCTGCAAATTCGATAAATCCAAAGCCATTTATTGTGTTTTCAGTCTTATTTATCATTGTTAATCACGCTCACTTGAAATTTTCCCCCATTTTACGCATAATTAGTTGCAATTGAAACCAAAAAAAGCAATTTAGTTGCATTTGAAACTATTTTATGGATTTACAAACCTTTCTGCCGTATCAACTTTCCGTACTCAGCAATAAAATTAGTTCTGGCATAGCCAAATATTACAAGGAACAACATGACATTTCTATTCCAGAGTGGCGAGTATTAGCGTTGCTTGGCAACTGCTCAAAACTTACTGCCAAAGATTTGTGCCAACAAAGCCAAATGGACAAAGTAAGAATCTCTCGCACTGTCAAAGCATTAGAAAAAAAAGCCCTGATTTCAGAAGACCAATGCAAAATAGATGCCCGCTCACGGCGTTACACATTAACAAAGCAAGGAAATTCACTCATTAAAATAGTAAAACCCAAAGCACAAGAATTTGAAAAGCAACTTCGTTCATCTTTATCTGACACACAATTAAGCGAGTTTTTACTTTGTATCGAACGACTCAGCAAACAAGCCGACAAAATAATTGAAGAAAATAACTGAAATCGCTTTTTTATGCTTGACAAAAATAGCAAAAAATATGAAAATGCACGCCCTCAATTAATGGCTATGTAGCTCAGCTGGTTAGAGCACAGCATTCATAATGCTGGGGTCGGTGGTTCAAGTCCACCCATAGC
>CAZQMH010000278.1:0-3236 GCA_964594435.1 uncultured Alcanivoracaceae bacterium | reverse complement strand
GCTATTTTTCGTTTTTTTGAGAAGAATAGCACCGCTATTTGCCGAGAAAAAACGGAAAATAGCACAAATCCAGCTTTGCTGTAATAGATTATCTATTCTCGGATAAGCTCCTAACACCACTGGTATAAAAACCACAGTTGAATGACAGCTATTTGGCATAAAGCACTAAATATCGTAAAGCAAGAGTCCCAACTTTATTTGCTGACGGTTATTGACTCGCAAGGAAGTGCACCAGGACGTACAGGATTTAAAATGCTGGTTGGTGCACAAAATACACTCTTTGGTTCTATCGGAGGTGGCGTGATGGAATACAAAATGGTTCAAATCGCCCAAAAATGGTTAAGTTCTAACATAATCAAGCACACCATCATCAAACAAGTGCACCGAGGCGGTGGTGAAAATGGCTCGGGCATGATTTGTTCAGGCTCACAAATTATCGCCTTCAACCATATATCACGCAACAACGCAAAACTACTAGAACAACTCGAAAGCTGCAAAAATTTTCTACACCTCAGCCATCAAGGCATAGAAACAACCAAGCAAGCACCTGTAGTCAGCAGTCAAATAACAAAGCACGACTGGCATTTCTACCAACAACTCAACAAAAAAACCAAAGCCCATATTTTTGGAGCGGGTCATGTCTCCCTGCCCACTTCACAACTGCTCAAACAAATTGGCTTTGAAGTGCATTTGTACGACAACCGAAAAAGCATCAACACTTTTTCAAACAACCATTTCGCCCACAGCAAACACATCATTGATTACGGCAATATTTTCCAACAAACCACCATCACCTGTCACGATTATGTGATATTAATGACGCATAAATTCACCGAAGATAAGCAATTACTGCAACAACTACTCAAACATAAGTACAAATATCTCGGTGTATTAGGCAGCCAAAATAAAATCAAAATCCTATTTGAAGGCCTAATCAAACAAGGCTACAACCGCACTGATTTAAAAACAGTTCACGCACCCATCGGCATCAAAATCAACAGCCAAAGTACCGATGAAATAGCCATAAGCATCTGTGCAGAAATCATCAAAATTAAAAACAGTTTCACCGCTGGTATTTCCCAAATCCCATTATAAAAATCATTAATATTGGGGTTATATTAGTCTTGGAGACTAATATTTTAATACTTATTGATTTTAAAACTGAATTATTGCAGAGAAATTGCTAAACTAAGTGTAATTTCTCAATTTATTCAATATGTCGCAATTTAAACTTTTATCTCAAAGACGTTATTTACCTTTTTTTCTTACCCAATTTTTTGGTGCATTTAACGATAATGTTTTTAAAAATGCTTTGGTTATTATGATTACTTTTAAAGCGGCTGGTGACAGTAACTTGTTGGTTAATCTTGCTTTTGGTTTGTTTATTTTACCTTTTTTCCTGTTTTCGGCTATTGCGGGACAGATTGCCGATAAATATGAAAAATCCGCACTTATTCGCAAGGTGAAATTTTTTGAAATAAGTATTATGTGTATAGCCTCGGTTGGATTTTTTCTGGAAAACATTCCTTTGTTGATTTTTGTATTATTTTTGATGGGCTCACAATCCAGCTTATTTGGACCGGTAAAATACGGTTTTTTACCGCAAAAATTGCATAAGGACGAATTGGTTGGTGGCACAGGACTGGTAGAATCCAGTACATTCTTGGCAATTCTGCTTGGGACTATTGTCGGTGGATTGTTGATTGCTTTGGATAATTATTTTCCTATTTCCATAGCGGTGCTTTGCATTGCTTTAGCAGGATACATGAGTGCTCGTGCCATTCCCGATACGCCTGCAAAATCACCTGATTTAAAGTTAAACCCGAACATACTGGCTGAAACTTTTCGTAACTTAAAATTCTTGCCCCAAAATAAAGTTGTCTTTTTGGCCATTTTGGCTATTTCTTGGTTTTGGTTCTACGGCACGATATTTTTAGCACAAATTCCAAACTTTACTAAAGCCGTGTTGTTTGGCAATGAATCCGTTGTCACATTGTTGCTTGGAACTTTTTCGATAGGTATTGGTATTGGTTCTTTATTGTGTGAAAAATTATCGGGCAAACGAGTTGAAATTGGGCTGGTGCCATTGGGTGCTATCGGGCTTGCTTTATTTGGCTGGTTATTGTCTAAAAACGCCATGAACTGGCAACATTTTGATGGCTTGCTTGGTTTTTCTGACTTTCTCTTACGTTCAGGCAGCTATTGGATTCTGTGGGATTTAGCGATGATTGGCGTTGCTGGCGGTTTGTTTATTGTACCGCTTTATGCTTTGGTACAAGAGCGTTCGGATGAAAAACATTTGTCTAGAGTCATTGCTGGCAACAATATCATTAATGCCTTATTTATGGTCATTGCTTCGGTAATGGCAATGGTTGTTCTAGGACCTTTGGGATGGTCAATTCCGCAGTTATTTCTTTTGACGGTGGCGTTAAACATTCTGGTGACTTTGTATATTTTCACCGTTGTTCCTGAATTTCTTATGCGTTTAATTGTGTGGTTTTTGATTTCTACCATTTACCGCATAAAACCCAAAGGTATGGACAATATACCGCATGATGGGGCGGCTTTACTGTGCTGTAATCATGTGAGCTTTGTTGACCCTTTAATCTTAGGTGGCTATATTCGTCGGCCCGTTCGATTTGTTATGTATTATAAAATTTTTAATATTCCTGTGCTTAACTGGATATTTAAAGCGGCAAAGGCTATTCCTATTGCGGGCTTTAAAGAGGATGAAGCAATGTACAAACAAGCTTTTGCTTCGGTCAAAGAAGCCTTAGAAGATGGTGATTTGGTTTGTATTTTCCCCGAAGGCGGCTTAACACCTGATGGTACAATTCAGGAATTCAAATCGGGTATTGAAAAAATCATCGAACAAACACCAGTACCCGTCATTCCCATGGCATTAAATAACCTCTGGGGCAGTTTATTCTCACGTAAAGACAAAAAACTGACCGATCGCAGACCGCGAAAATTTCTTGCCAAAATCAAGTTGCATGTCGGACAACCTATCGCACCAGAACAAGCCAATCGTCAATTGTTGTTTGCAACGGTTTCAAAGTTAAAAAATAGTTAGGAGCTTGTCCGAGAATAGGAGCCATAGCGAGAGAAAGGTAATTTGAGGCAAGTTTTTGCATGATTTGAGGCGAATAGCTCTGCTATTTAACGAAAATCAGGTGAATTGTGCCCAAATTCACCTTTTCCGCAGTAGGTTCTCTATTCTCGGACAAGCTCCTAGA
>CAZQMH010000277.1:0-3257 GCA_964594435.1 uncultured Alcanivoracaceae bacterium | reverse complement strand
CTCAGCTGGTTAGAGCACCTGTTTGTGGCACAGGGGGTCATGGGTTCGAATCCCGTCGAGCGCGCCAGCTTCAGCAAGTACCACTCCTCTTTGGTGGCAAAAATGCTTATATTGTACTAATCTTGCAAGAATAGTTTAGCAATCATTGCAATGTCATATAGAATATGCCGTTTTTAGATGCAGATAACAGAGTCGCCCTATGTTTAACCGTTCAAATACAATTGCCAAGACCGATAGTGAATTATGGAATGCCATTGTGGCAGAAAATCAACGCCAAGAAGATCATATTGAATTAATTGCTTCGGAAAATTATACCTCGCCAGCTGTTATGCAAGCACAAGGTTGCCAAATGACCAACAAATACGCCGAAGGCTATCCTGGTAAACGCTATTATGGTGGCTGCGAACATGTTGATAAAGCCGAACAACTCGCACTATCTCGCGTAAAACAATTATTTCAAGCCGATTATGCCAATGTTCAACCACATTCAGGTTCTCAAGCTAATCAAGCCGTGTATCTGGCACTTTTACAACCTGGCGATACCCTATTAGGCATGAGTTTAGACCACGGCGGGCACTTAACACACGGTGCCAAAGTTAATATCTCAGGCAAATTATTTCATGCTGTTCAATATGGTATTGATGAGGCAACTGGAGCAATTGATTTCAACAATGTGCGCGAGATGGCAATCAAACACAAACCCAAAATGATTATCGGTGGCTTTTCTGCCTATTCCAAAAAAATTGATTGGCAAAAATTTCGTGAGATTGCTGATGAAGTTGGAGCCTATTTTATGGTCGATATGGCACATGTTGCGGGTTTAATTGCTGCTGGTGTTTACCCAAGTCCTGTCAACATTGCTGATGTCACCACCTCCACAACCCACAAGACATTGCGAGGACCACGTGGTGGCATAATTTTAGCACGTAGCAACCCTGAAATTGAAAAGAAACTCAATTCCATCGTCTTTCCAGGCATTCAAGGCGGTCCACTCATGCATATTATTGCAGCCAAAGCGATTGCATTCAAAGAAGCCTTAACTCCTGAATTCAAAAGCTACCAAAAAAATGTCGTTGCCAATGCTGATATTATGGCACAAACATTAAAAAATCGTGGTTATAAAATCGTTTCTGGCGGCACAGAAAACCATCTTTTTTTATTGGATTTGGTTGATAAAGGCATCACGGGCAAGCTTGCCGAAGCACGTTTAGGTCAAGCCCATATCACCGTCAATAAAAATGCCGTACCAAACGACCCGAAATCACCCTTCATCACCTCAGGTTTACGCCTGGGCTCACCTGCTGGTACAACACGCGGATTTGGCAGCGACGAGTTTGCCCAAATCGCACAATGGATTGCCGATATTTTGGATGACATTGAAAACGACGCCACAATTGCCACAGTTCGCACCAAAGTTACGGCATTATGTCAGCGTTTCCCTGTTTATCAGGATTAAATAAGAATTAAAAGGACAACTTTATGAGCCAAAAAAAATACAAAAAGATACCAGAACCATTGGCAGCCAAACGCCGAGCACGCAAACGCTTAGTGCAAGCCTTGTACCAATGGCAACTCAATGAATCCCCTGCCCAAGACATCATCAATCAATTCCTACTCGAACAAGACATGGGTAAGGTTGACCAGACCTTTTTTCAACATACTTTGCGTGGAATTATTGCCAATATGGAAGAAATCACCGCTATAATGTTGCCCTTGATGGAACGCTCATCCTATGCCGTTGGAGAAGTGGAGAAAGCTATTTTGATGTTGGGGATTTATGAATTTCAACACCATATGGAAACACCTTACAAAGTGGTACTCAACGAAGCCATAGAACTCGCCAAACAATACGGCGGAGATGGGGCTCATACTTTTGTCAACGGTACTTTGCACAAAGCATCAAAACAACTCAGAAAACTTGAGCATTGAACTAATACCCAAATATTTAGTGAATAATTCCACCCTGTAAACCACCTGTATGCAAAATAACCAAGCTACTGTGAGCAGGAATAATGCCACGTCGAATTAAATCATAAGCCGCAAAAAAACTCTTTGCCGTATAGATTTTATCCAAATAAATATTCGACATCTTGGTGAATTTTTTGGCAAATGACGTGGTAACATTATTGATTTTCGCATAGCCGCCAGCATGGTATTGATTGAACAATTTCCACTTGATACTTGTATGGTTATGAGCTAATAGCATGATTTCTTTTTTAAGAAATTCAGCTCCTTTAAGAACAGGAATACCGATAATTTCTGCATGCCATTGATTTTTTGCCACGCCATCAATTAAACCAGCTAAGGTTCCACCCGTGCCGCAAGCACTCAAGACGTGGGTTGCTTCTGGAATTTGATTAACCAATTCATCAACCACTTCCATCACACCCTTAAGTGCCAAATTATTACTGCCTCCTTCGGGTATCAAGTACGGGTATTGTAATTGTTTGGCAAGATAATCCTGTACCTGTGGAGCAATTTCTTTTAATTGGTAGGATGCCCTATCCAAAAAGACCAAATCCATTCCAATACGACTGACATCTTTTAAGGTTTGGCTCCAGTTTTCTTTTTTATTTTGTAGTTCATCACCACGAATAAAACCAATACTCTTCAAGCCAGAAAGATGAGCCGCCTGAGCGGTGGCAATAATATGATTGGAATGAACACCACCAAATGTGGCGACACTAGAGAAACCACTTTCAATGGCATATTTAATATTGTATTTCAGCTTTCTAAACTTATTTCCTGAAATGTATTTGTGTAATAAATCCTCTCGTTTTATATAGACTTCTACGTTATTTTTTTTGTAAACGAAAGTAGTATTGCTATCAATTTTAGAGTTAAAAATCACAGTTATTTTTTAAGTTAGTAAAATTCCGTCTTTCATTTCTAGTTTACGATCGGTCATATCTGCCAGTTCTTGGTTGTGTGTTACGATTACGAAAGTTTGTTTGTATTTGTCGCGAAGTGTAAAGAAAAGTTCGTGTAATTTTTTTGCAGATTTGGTATCTAAATTTCCGCTTGGTTCGTCTGCAAAAATCACTTTTGGTTTATTTATTAAGGCTCTTGCAACGGCAACTCGTTGTTGTTCTCCTCCTGATAATTCGTTTGGTTTGTGGTTAATACGATGTGAAAGTCCTAAAAAATCAAGTATTTCTTTGGCTTCGGTTTCTACTTCGTTTTTTGGTTTTTTGGCGATAAAACCAGGAATACAAACGTTTTCTAAAGCCGTAAACTCTGGTAATAATTGATGGAAT
>CAZQMH010000276.1:0-3262 GCA_964594435.1 uncultured Alcanivoracaceae bacterium | reverse complement strand
TATTACCTCCAAGTTTCCCTTTTGGCGGCATGGAAAATCCACGTCTATCCTTTATTACTCCCACCTCAATTGCAGGCGACAAATCCTTAACCTCCTTAATCGCACACGAATTAGCCCATTCCTGGTCAGGCAATCTCGTCACCAATGCTACATGGCGAGATTTGTGGCTTAATGAAGGCTTTACCACCTATTTTGAATCCCGCATCACCGAAGTTGTTAATGGCAAGGCGATAAAAGATATGGAAGCGGTACTGGCGTACCAAAGTTTAATGGCAGAAATGCCAACCTTACCCAAAAAATACCAATCTCTGGCTCTGGATTTACGTGGTGAAGACCCCGATGATGCTTTTTCAGATATTCCTTATACCAAAGGACGCATGATGCTTGACTGGTTAGAAGCCTCCTTTGGGCGTGAAAAATTTGACGCATTCATCACCAGTTATTTTCATCATTTTGCCTTCCAAAGCATCACAACTGAACAGTTTTTGGCTTATTTAGATGAAAATTTAATTAAAAAATACCCCAAGACCGTTACACTCAAACAAGTAAAACAATGGATTTATCAACCTGGCATCCCCAAAACAGCCGTCATACCACACACAGACATTTTTAAAAAAATCGACCAACAAAGCCAAAGTTGGCTTAATGATGAAATCAACTTAGCAAACATGCCAACAAAAACATGGGTCACGCAACAATGGCTCTATTTCATCAATAATTTGCCGAAAAATTTAAACAAAGAACGCCTAATCGAACTCGACCAAGCTTTCGACTTAAGCCATACAAAAAATACCGAAATTGCCCATGTGTGGTTTATGCAAAGTATACAACATGGTTATAAAGTTGCTTTTCCTGCCATGAAAGCCTATTTAATAAAAATAGGACGACGAAAGCTTATTCGTCCATTGTATGAAGAGTTGGTTAAGACACCAGAAAACAAAACGTGGGCACAAAACGTCTACAAAATAGCCAGGCCACATTATCAAAAGCTAGCCCAAGTCACGATGGACAAAATTTTTGCGGGTGCCAAATGAAAATAAGCTATTTAAGTCACTTAAAAGGCGATATTTTTGGTGGAATTACCGCTGCTGTTATTGCCTTGCCACTGGCTTTAGCTTTTGGCATTGCCAGTGGCGTTGGTGCGGTGGCTGGTTTGTACGGTGCCATAGTTTTAGGTTTTTTCGCCTCATTATTTGGTGGAACAAACACCCAAATATCAGGACCAACTGGACCGATGACCGTCGTAACCGCCAGTGCTGTCACCTTTTTTAGCGGTGATATTAATACCGTTATGTTAATCGTGATGCTGGCAGGATTTTTTCAAATATTATTCGGTGTTTTGAAACTAGGGCAGTTTGTGCGCTACATTCCTTACCCTGTTATCTCTGGGTTTATGTCAGGTATTGGTGTTATTATCATAATTTTAGAAATCAACCCACTGCTTGGTTTAGCTTCAGACGGTTCCATCTTAGCAACATTATTCCACCTGCCTGCCAACCTTGCTCACACAAATTATGCCTCAGTTCTTTTGGCTCTTTTGGCATTGGTGATTATGTTTTTTACTCCTAAAAAGATAGCCGCCATCATTCCACCACCCTTGCTGGCACTAATTATCGCAACAACAACCTCTATTCTGCTTAAATTGGATGTGCCAAGTGTGGGAGAAATTCCACTAACACTACCAGAAATTAACTTTCCTCAGGTTGACTGGCACGACACACATAAGCTGGAACATGTTTTTAGTTTTGCCCTTACCTTAGCCCTGCTAGGCGTTATTGACACCTTATTAACTTCTTTGGTTGCCGATTCGGTAACAAAAACCAAGCACAAATCCAATAAAGAACTTATTGGACAAGGAATTGGCAACAGTTTGACCGCATTAATTGGCGGTGTCGCAGGAGCTGGTGCCACCATGAGAACCGTCATCAATATCAAAAGTGGCGGCAGCACACGCTTATCAGGCATGATTCATGCCCTTAGCTTATTGCTTATCGTCTTAGTATTTGCTCCAATTGCGGCACAGATTCCTTTGGCTGTATTGGCAGGTATCTTAGTTAAAGTAGGCATTGATATTGTTGATTATAAATTTATAAAAGTGCTGCATAACTCTCCCAAAATTGATGTTGTGATTATGCTTTTAGTCTTTGGCTTAACGGTGTTTGTTAATTTAATTGTAGCAGTAGTAGCAGGCGTTGTTTTGGCTTCTGTCCTTACCATTTACCGCGTTACCAAAGAAACAGGCATTGATATAAGCGAACATACCTCTAAAAACATTGATTCTGATAAAAACACGGTACGCGTTGTCAATATAAACGGTGCTTTTTTCTTTGGTTCAGCCTCAATTTTTGAAGCCAAAGTAAGCCATGCATTAAATGTTGATAATGTGGTGATAAATTGTTTAAACGTGCCTTTTATGGATGTAACGGCGGTTTTTGCCTTGCAAGAAATCATTTTAAAGCTAAAATCCCAAGCTATTTCAGTTTCACTCATCTTAAAAAAACGACACAAAATTAAAGTCGAAAACATTATGGATAAAGACACGTTAAATAAAGTGACAATCTGCAAAAAAATGAGCGAATGTAAACTAAATTCTGCGAGCAAATGATAGTTCCCAATCACGATAGAGAATTGCCATTTGGGATCAACTAACTTAAAATTCAATTCTCAAAACCATTTGCAAAAATCAAGTCTGACTTAGATGAATTATAGGCATCATCTACAATACCATAAACTATTGGTATGTTTTTATCCGCCGAAAAAGGCACCATTCAAGAAAAATACATCAAAGACCTGCCCAAACCGTTGAAAAATAGTTAATAAGTAAAAATTCCAAGCCAAAAATTAAAAATACATCACCTGACACCAAATCTCAAGTCAAGCGACGAAAGTGTAAACAAATCCTCACGCCTTAAAATCTGTGAAATCCTTTAATCTGTGGATATATTGCCCATAAATCATGACTTTTCACTTGATTTTTGTAATTTCAGGTATTTGTAAACACTTTGAAAATTATGTGTGCTTAATTTTAGAAATTATAATATTTATGTAAACTAAAAGGATGTCTAAATAAATTTTTTCTCAAAGGTTTTTAAGTTATAATACCCCAAAAGCGGACGTAGTGTAACGGTAGCACGCAAGTTTTCAGTAGCTGAATCGGGTTCCCCCCCCCCGAGGGGTACGGGTTCAAATCCCGCCATCCGCCCCATCTAAAAAGTAAATTAAAAAAGCTACGGCAAGAAAACTAACCCATATAACCACACCC
>CAZQMH010000275.1:0-3263 GCA_964594435.1 uncultured Alcanivoracaceae bacterium | reverse complement strand
CGTAAATAAAATATGTTTAAAGGGCAAGGAGCTAAATTCTTGAGCGACTTTTAAATCACCCAACGAGACAGCAACCTCGGTATCTGTGAAAACTTCGCCTAAAATATCATGGATAAGCTGTGAGGTGGCTGGTGTCACTTCTGATGGTTTTAACATGACTTTGTTGCCTGCTGCAATAGCTGCAACAAATGGTGCAATGGCAAGATTAAAGGGATAATTCCATGGGGCAATGATGCCAACCACGCCCAATGGTTGGGCAACAATTGCAGATTTTGAGAAGAGAAATTTGTAGTTGGCTGATGTGAATTTTGGTCGAATCCATTTGTCCAAGTGTTTGAGTGTGTGTTGGATTTCATCCAAGCAAATCATGACTTCGGCGATGAGGGTTTCCTCTTGGCAACGTCTTTTGTAGTCGCTATTGAGGGCGTTGACGATTTGTGAGCTTTTGCTTTTTATAAGCTTTTGCAGATTTATCAGACGTTTTCTGCGAATTTCTGGCGTTAAGTTGGGTGCTGTTAGAAGTGTTTCAAATTGTTGGCTAGGTGTTCTCATGCGGTTCTCTGGCTGCTGTTGTTGGTAAGATAGGTAAATTAATTTCAATCACGGCTCCATGTTTATCATTGTAGGCTTTGATATTGCCGCCGTGTTCTTCGACTATTTTTTTGACGATGGCAAGCCCCAATCCTGAACCAGTAACTTTGGTTGTTTCATAAGGCTCAAACACATGTTCTAATATTTTTTCTTTAAAGCCTTGCCCATTATCACTAAATTTGAGCAGTAAAACATTTGGGCTTTTGGGGTTTATTTTGGTGCGGATACGAATTTGTAAATCATTTTGTGCGGCACTTTCTTTGGAATTTTTGATAAGATTGTTCAAAAGTTGTGAAAAACGAACCTTATCAATGTACATAATTGGCTCAGGTTTTATCAAATCCAGCTTAAAGCGGATACTGGCATGTGAGATAAAATACAAATCCACAGCATTTTTAATCAACTTATTGAGCCCACTGGCTTCGCGTTTAAGTTCGGGTGCCTTGGCATAATCTGAAAAGGCATTGACCAGTGTTTTGAGATTATCTACTTGCGAAACAATGGTTTGTGTCGCTCTGTCAAGTACGTCTTTGTCTTCATCGGGTAGTTTATCTAAAAAACGTAACCGCAGCCGCTCGGCTGAAAGCTGGATAGGGGTGAGTGGGTTTTTTACTTCATGGGCTAAACGTCTTGCCACCTCCGACCATGCGGCATCACGTTGGGCTTGGTTAATAATGGTTTCGTCATCAAAAACGACCACCACACCGCCATCGTCTAACTCGGTTTTGGGTATGCGACTGCCACGAACCACCAAGACTTTTCGGCTGTCGTTTTCCGCGACTAAAATTTCTTGGTGCCATTCTTCATTACGGTCTTTTAGTTTGGTCAGAATAAGTTCCACAAATGGCATGAGCCCGAGATTTTTTATTGAGAGGTTGTGAATATTTTGGTTGATGATTTCTTTGCGTGCTAAATTAAGAATTTTAACCGCCGCCGCATTCGCCATCATAATTCGTAAGTCGGTGTTGATACTTAACACGCCACTAGAAAGATGCGAAAGGACATTTTCCAAATACCATTTTTGGTTGAAGGCATCGGATTGTGCTCGATGAGCCAAGGCACTTTGGGCTGCCAGTTGCGAGCTCATGGTGTTAAATGATTTTACCAAAAAGCCTATTTCATCATTGGAACTTACGGGAATGGTTTGGTTATAGTCACCAGCGGCGATGCTTTCGGTCGCTTTGGAGAGCAATCGGACAGGGGCAACCAGATTTCGTGATGCGGAAAAAGCTCGAATCAATGCCATCAGCATACTTATCATTAAGACGATGGCGAGTATGATATTGAAGGAAGATTTGAGTTGTTCACGTTGGTATTTTTGTTGTTTGTAGCCGATTGCTGCATTTTCAATGTTGTTGGTTAGGAGATTGTATTGGTCGAGAATAGAAAAAATACCTTGTAAATATCGGGTTTGCTTGGCTGAGAATGAGTTGTCGTTTATTTTGACTAAGGTTCTGATTTGTAATTTGTTGTTTTTTTGTTCAATTCTGGCAAAATTAGTACCGCTTTCCAGTTGTAAGAAGGCAGATTCGGGTGGAAATTTAGTGGTTAATCCAGCAATATCCATGCTTGATTGTGCCAATATTTTTTTATCCTTACTTATCAGGGCTAAACTTGAGGCGTCAGAATCTTCGATAAATCTGTCTAAATAGATTACTTGCCGTGGTTGGTCAATTTCGCCCAGCTGTTTGGCTATTTTTTGGGTTTGTGACAGGGCTTGTTTGGTTTGAGTGTCGAGAAAAATTTGCCCCAGCTTGATAGAATCTTGTAAGGCTTGGTCGGTTTTTGTATTGAACCACGTGTCAATATAATTGTTTAAGAATTGGGTGGAAAAAATATAAACAATTAATACTGGTGGCAAGGATAAAGCGACAAATGTGGTGACCATGCGTGAAGTGAGCTTGATGCCTGGTTCATTTTTTTTGCGTTTAATATAAAGCCAGACCAAGCGTTGGATAATAATGATTGCCAATATAAAAATCGCTAAAATGGATGCCCCAAATAACCACAAATAAATTCGATTAAATTGTTCAGCTCCCTGTACTGCTTTGCCTAACAGAAATAATGACAACAGCAGAACGATGATTAGGGTGAAAATCATGCCGTTTTTTAGGGCTGTTTTCATCACTTTATAACGCATGAGAATACCATTTGGTATTGATTGCCCAGCTTGAGTTGAATAAAACAGGAAGCTGCATGGCGGTGGGCAGGGCTCCTTTGTCTAACACAACCCGAACTTTTAGCTGGTGACCTTGGCTGTTGTTTTTGCTAAATTTGATGATAGCGAGATTGGCAAAACCCTGCCATAATTCTTCGTAGGTGTTAAAACCGAGCTGTTCTTTGCTTTGTTTGTTTTTGACTTGGTAGAGTTTGAGCAGGGACGAATAGGAAATTTCTAATTCAATTTTTTGTTGGGCTAGTGTTTTATCAAACCACCAAGAATTGGGTTGGTAAATTTCGGCTTTTACGATTAAATACAGACGTATGCCATTGTCTATGGCTTCTTTAATTTCTTTGGAGGTTTGAAATACGAGTTTGGGTGTGATGACATATTGCTTGTCGGTTTGGCGAATATCTAGACTTAGGATGCGATTTTGTGCCATGCTCATGTGGTAACTGAACAGTAAAAGCAAAAGGGTAATGTTATTTCTAATCCGCATTCTTTTGTAGGT
>CAZQMH010000274.1:0-3342 GCA_964594435.1 uncultured Alcanivoracaceae bacterium | reverse complement strand
ATACCAGGTTCACGGAAATGCACTTGATCGTCAATCATACCAGGCAACAAATAACGCCCCCTGCCCTCGATAATATTATCATTATCTAAGGCGGGGATTGCTGTGTTTATGTTGGCAATCTTTTTATCTGTTATAAGAATATCTGATTCAACAATCAGGTCTTCATTAACTATTTTCACATTTTTAATCAGAGTTCTTTTCATGTTCATGCTCGCATTTGATTTTATTTGCTGGTTTTTCTGGCACATAATCTATGCCACCTTCACAACCAGGATGACAACGCCCTATTCTCTTCAAGCCCATAGAAATTCCTTTAAAAACACCATATCGCTCTATTGCTGTCATCATATACTCCGAGCAACTGGGATAAAACCGGCAACGATTACCCAATAGCGGGCTAATCATATACTTATAACCTTTTAAAATTTGAATTAAGATATATTTCATGCCACTATTAAATGCTCAAAAAATGCCAACTGCGAGTCATTATACAGCATAAAACCCAAGTCCCAATATAAAAAAACGATTATAGCACAAACCCTTGGCACACCTAACAAACCAAAAAAACATTTTAAAACCATTTACTATTTGCCGAAAAAAGTGAAAAACAGCCCTAAACCCAACTTTCTTTCACTACGATTCTTATTCTCAGACAAGTTCCAGTAAAACCTTTATGCAACAAGGCTTTTAACTTGCCCGAGTCTAAATCATACAACCTCTAAAAGTTAGGCACTGGAAAATATTTTACAGTAATTCGATTGAAAAGTATGGTTTAGAGGCTTTATTGAAACAGGGCTATTGAACAATGCAAGCAGAATAGTTACAATTAATATACCTTTAAAAACTCGATTTCAAAACCAAGTATGTTTTAACCGTATCCACACCCTCAATAGATGAAATCAACTCTCTTAATTCAGAAAGCTCATCAGTATTATTGCATGCCACATGAGCAAACATGTCTATTTCACCTGACAAACATTGAGAGTGAATCACTGGGTGCATTTGGCTTATCTTTTTTTGCAAATGGATGTTGTTAAACCCCGATTTAAAATTAATTTGAAACACCGCTTTGGTACTGGCTTGAGCCTCAGCACTGACCAATACGGTATAAGCTTTTATCGTGCCATTGGCTTCTAACTTGATGATTCTATCATGCGTAGCACTGCGAGATAAGCCAATATCTTTGGCTAAAGCCACCAAAGATTTTCGGGCATTCTTTTTTAAGGCTGCTAATAATAGCCTGTCTTTTTTGTCTAGAACCTGCATGGTATGTATTTTCTTTTTAAACCGATATTATACCTCTAGGACACCTCTAGGTTAAAATTTAAACAGCAGATGTTGATAAACCGTCATTTATCCGTTAATACCGTCAATTTGTCGGTAGTAACCGTCTGATAAATTCTTTAAAATACAACGCATCTTAATCATAACCATTAACTATGAAGCACTCAAACTCACCTAACGCCCTATTCCCAAACAACACCGAAAAGAGCAAAACCTTAACAAACCTTCACCATGTATTACAAAAGGTAAAAAACCAAACAGCCAATCACAAGGTGATGCCCAATGCGGATTTAAGCACTTTTAGGCAACAACTTAACGCCATTGATTTCAACCAATCAATGCAATTAACTGCCGTCACAAGTTGGACAATCAAGCAACTGCAACACGGCTTGGTGCAAATGACCCATCCAGGATATATGGGCTTATTTAATCCTGCACCAACCTTCCCTGCCCAAGTGGCGAATATTATCTGCAACGCATTTAATCCTCAAAACTGCGTGTGGTCTCACGCTCCGGTTGCGGTAGAAATTGAATCACATGTGCTAAACCACATGATAGCACGCATAGGCATGCCCACAACTGCAACGGGGCATTTTACCAGTGGTGGCTCTGAGGCAAATGCCACTGCTTTTGTTTGTGCGTTGCATCATAACAACCCAAACTATGCCGAAGATGGTGTCACGTGTTTTACAGGAAAACCGTGTATTTATGTTTCCAAAGAAAGCCATCTGGCGTGGTTGAAAATTGCTGCCACCGCAGGAGTTGGGCGAAAATCCATTCGTTTAATTGCCACCGATGGCAAAGGTCAAATGGATGCAAAGGCTTTACAAAAAACGATACAAACAGATATAAAATCGGGGCATATCCCCATCATGGTGGTTGCCACCGCCGGGACAACCAATGCTGGCAAAATTGACCCAATCAATGCCTGTAGAAAAGTTTGTGATGAGCATGAAATGTGGTTACACGTTGATGCCGCTTGGGGTGGCGCCTTGATTGTGTCAGAGAAGTACAAAAATCGCTTAGCAGGCATTGAATCAGCCGATTCGATTACCATTGATGCGCACAAATGGTTTGCCACCAGCATGGGTGCTGGTATGTTTTTCACCCAACATAAAAAAGTATTGTCCTCACTGTTTAGCGTCTCGACCGATTACATGCCCTCCAATGACATCGAACAAGATTTGTATGTCAATTCAATGCTATGGTCCCGTCGATTTATCGGCTTGCCCATGTTTATGTCATTGGCAACCGTCGGATGGAGCGGTTATGCCCAACATATTGAAAACGGCATCGATTTGATTGCCTATTTAGCCAAAAATCTCAGCCAAAAAGGCTGGCAATTAGTCAACCACTCGGATATGGCAATCGCCTGTTTGCTGCCACCAGAAAATTCAAGGCTAACACCAAGCCAAATCGTCGAAAAAATCATTCAAAAAGGTGAACAATGGATATCAGTAACCAAATTTGAAAACCAATCCGTCATTCGCATCTGCATCACCAATGGCATGACCACACAAAAACATATCGATGATTTAATCAATAACCTATTAGAGAGCACAAACAATGATTGAACTCTACACCACCGCATCACCCAACGGTTTTAAAATAACCATCATGCTGGAAGAAATACAAATTCCTTACAACTTAAACCACATAAAAATCAGCAACGGCGACAACAAAACCAAAGACTTTTTAAAACTCAGCCCACACGGCAGAATACCTGTCATTAAAGACACGGAGACAGAAATAACCGTATTTGAATCGGCAGCCATATTGCACTATTTAGCCGAAAAAACAAGCAAACTCCTTTCTAAAGATCTCAAAACTCGCACACAAACCTTGCAATGGTTGATGTTTAACTCCGCAACCTTAGCGCCATTATTAGGGCAAAGAGTCAACTACGAACTGTTTGAAGACGAAAAAATCCAAGCCGCCATCCATCGCTACCAAAAACTAAGCAATGAAGCCTTCACCACAATGGACAAACACTTAGCCACACATGATTATTTTGCAGGAAAAGATTACTCAATAGCCGACATATCCGCATACGGCTGG
>CAZQMH010000273.1:0-3362 GCA_964594435.1 uncultured Alcanivoracaceae bacterium | reverse complement strand
TACCAACATAATGACGGGTGTGTCTGCTGGCAAGTCTTGCCCCTCTGATTTCGGTAACACAATAGGATGAGACAAGCTTTGGGGTTTAAGAGCAGTAAAATGCTGTTTTCCTAGTGAAAATTGGCAAATAAATTCGCAGCCTTGCTCGGTATCACTAAGCAACTCGATGCTACCATGATGCAACTCCACCATTTCTTTTACAAATGAAAGCCCTATTCCTGAGGAATCTTGTGCGGGCGAACTTTGAGCCCGAAAGTAGCGTTCAAAGACCAAAGCGGCTTGTTCTTTGGCAATGCCTATGCCGTTATCTTTAATGCTAAATCCTGCTGTTTGTTTACCTATTAGAATACTAACGGTAATTGTCGCATTTTGACCACTGTATTTGACCGCATTGCTTAAAAGATTAGAGATAATTTTTTCCATCATTTGGCTATCAAAATAAACTTCTGGATTATCTGCATGGCTGGTAAACACAATATCTTGCCTGTTTTCAGCGGCAAGTGCGATAAATTTGTGAGTGATTTTTTTGACAAAAGAGGATAAATTATGCTTAACTGGCACCAATGGCATCTGTTTTTGTTCAAAACGACTGATGTCCAAAACTTCATTAACCAGTTGTTTCAAGTTGTCTGCATGTTTTATCGACATACTCAACAAGGCTTTGTTTTCATCGTTGAAATTTGGGTTGAGTTGCAATAATTTTTTCAATGGCAACAATATTAAACTCAAAGGCGTACGCAATTCATGCGAAACATTGGTAAAAAATCGTGTTTTAAGTTCTTGTTGTTGTTGTAATTCTAGCACATGCCCTTCAATTTCAATTGTTTTGAGTTTGACCAGTTCTGCCAAGTGAATATTGTGAGCTTGCAATTTTTTGGTGCGCCATTTTTGTAACCACCAAGCGAAAATAGCGAACAAGATAAGACTTATCAAGGCATACAGAAAAAAAGCGAAAGTACTTAAATAAAAAGGCGGTGAAACATTGAATGCTAAACTGGTGACGTCGGTCAATCGACCAAAACCATCTCTGCCTTGCACTTCAAACCGATAAGATGCACCTTTAAGTTCGGTAAAATCCTTATAAGTTTCCTTGCTCCAATGACTCCATTGTGGCTGTGTGCTGCCTAGCAGTCGAGTTCGGTACTGGGTTTTTCCTAATATGGCATAATCCGCCAGGGCATAGGCAATGCGAATGGAGTTGTTTTTAGCAGGGATATTCTCTTTAATTGAGTGCAACACGCCCATGGCTAATGTGTCTTGGCTTGATAGATTGTTTATTTTTCGCACATGTAAAGGGGCAATTGCAGGGATATTTTGAGCTCTTTTTACATCAACTCGATAAACACCATCATCTGCCTGTTGAAACCAGAGGATATTTTCTTTGTTACTCGCAAAAGAATCAATGGAACGGTCAGGAAAATACTTAAACAAACTTTCGTGTAGCTGCCATTGCTGATTAATTTTTTCGACAAAACCACTATGCGAACCAATACGGTACCATAATCGACCATCTAAATCATCGTAAAGCAAATGTGCGTCTTCCTTTGGTGTGTGGAATATTTCTGGAACCTCAGGCACAAAGTGCAAAGCATGGTCAGCTTCTTGGTATTGCATGACACCATCATTGGTTACGAAAACCAATCCCAAAGCCTTCGTCGCAAAAGGTACGATTTTATTATTACCTATGCCATCTTTGTCGGTAAATTTTCGCACATCTTTTTTACCTTGCACAATGCTATCTATCGGCAAGCGGTACAACAAAGGCGAACTTGTACCCACCCATAAAACCTTATCATCTTCTATGGCAAGAGAATTAACTTCGCTCTCAACAACCAGTTGTGTCAGCCACATGCCTCTGTCATCTTGCCACACATGATTTAAGCCTTTGTCAGATGCTACGAAAAGATGCTTGAAATTCTTGGTCGCTGCAATTGCATAGTTAAATGCTTTATTTTCACTGATAAGCTGGTGCTGCAATTGCCCATTTTCAAAACGTCCTAATTCAACACCTAAACGGGTTGCAAAAAAACTGTTACCATGCTGCTGGCTTATACTGTCCCAAACTTCCAAATTAGCATTCTTAACCACCTTAAAGCGTGGTGGAAACAAAGGATTTTCAGAATCCGTTTGCAACTGCATTATCGCACTGCCATAAAAAGTCAGTTGGTCTAGCGTAAACTTCAGTTTATGACCATAAACATTATCTTCTTTTGCATAGGTGCTTATAGCATTTGGGGGTCGCATAACGGCAATGGCTTTATTTCCAGCTATCCAAATATTGTTTTGGAAATCTTCAAAAATCGAGATGATGGCATTCATATATAAACCATGGGATTCTCGATAATTTTTGACAACTTTTAACTCAGGTGACAAAACATACAATCCTTGGTTAATTGTCGCCAAATAGTAATAGCCATCGGCACTTTTTATAACATCATAAATAAAGGCGGTGTTAAGCGGGGTACTGTTTATTGGTACTAATTTACCATTTTCTTGTTGGAAAATACCATTTTTGGCGGTGAAAACGGTTGCCTTTTCATTTTTATCCAGCAGAATTTTTTTTATCTCTGCCTCTTTGGGTAACAACCAATGGCTAGCCTGCAAAGGATTATTAGCATGAACATCAATTAAATAAACCACCTCATCATTGCTTAACTTGAAGTACACTTGTTGTTTAAATTCAATCAGTTTGCCACGAGAATGACTGTCATCGGCAACCGTTTTTATGCTCTTTCCATCGTAAATAAATAGATAATTAATGGTCTTAAATAGAATAAAGTCTTGCAGCTTTACAACCGATAAAACATCGCCAAAAGACTGAAACTTTTTATCAATCTTGCTCAACAGAGAATGGTAAACAAGTTCGCCATTCTCTTTGCTCTGGAAATAACCCAAATCATTGGTTGTGCCAACATATATCTTATCGGCAACTCTTCTCATTTCACGAATACGCGAGCGATTTGGTGTGGCATATAAACGCCAGTGTTCTCCATCATATTCTAACAAACCATTGCCATTGGCTACGTATATCAAATGATTATCGGCTTGGATAATGTCCCAGTTTTGGTTATGGGCAGAATAATCATCCTGCGTAAAAACATGGATTAATGGCAAACCAACATCTTTGAAGGCGAAGCTGTTTGATGCAATCAAAAGGAGAATGATAGGCAAAACAGTAACAAGTGTTATCTTTTGCGGATTTTGAGTTGGCATGAAGTATTTTTTTTTATAATTATCTTGTGACAATTGTAAATAGTTTTAGAAACAATACCAACTAATTATTTCAAATCAGTGGAGAATTACCTAAGTGCCTCAATGAGAAGTTCTTCTTTTTTGAAAAAAAGTGTTTTTTTTATTGCCTT
>CAZQMH010000272.1:0-3365 GCA_964594435.1 uncultured Alcanivoracaceae bacterium | reverse complement strand
ATTTTGTAGAACAAGGCAAATACGATGATTTTCCTTTGGAGATTAGCATTAGCAACAGCGACTCTTTGCAACAAAACCGCCCATTGAATAAGTTTTCCAAAGTAAAAATTGGGGCTCGCATTAGTTTTTCAGCCAATGCCATGCCACAAGCGGGTGACTTGCAAAGTGATGAAGTCGTTATTGACCTTGCACAAAAGAAAAACTTAGAATTAACCATCAGCAAAATACGAAAATAAAAACTGATTAGTGTCTTATTCGGGTCAAAAAATGAAACCGAAAAAAGTTAATGATCGCAGCAATCGACAAGCCCATAATAAGACCAATCCATAGACCTTGAGCTCCCATGTTTTTCTCAAAACAAAACCACCATGAAGCCGCAAAACCAAACGCCCAAAAGGCAATAATGGTGGCAAACATAAGAAACTTTGTATCAACAATACCACGTAAAGCACCAGCAGCAGCGACTTGAATGCCATCGGACAATTGAAAAATAGCGGCAAATAACATGAGTTGTAGAGCGATTTCTTGCACCGCTTGCTCATTGGTGTACAAAACCACCACCACCTGTGGGAACAAAAACATAAAACCAGCCAAAAATATTTGCACCACAAAAACCAAGCCAATACCGATTAAACCTGCTTTACGGGTGTCAATCGCTGAGTTTCGCCCCAAAGCATTGCCAACTCTGACGGTAATTGCCATGGAGATACCCAATGGCACCATAAATAAAACCGAAGCGACATTTAAAGAAATTTGGTGAGCGGCAATGACCTCAGGTGCTAGCGATGAAGCAAACATCGTCACCACCGAAAAGAAGCCACCTTCGGCAAATAACGCCATGCCAATGGGTAAGCCAATAACCAAGACCCGATGAATAACCTTGCTATCAAGTTTATCAAATTGTGAAAAAATATTTAATGGCTTAAACCAACGGTGTTTGGCTAAAATCAAGGCAAAAGCAACACTTTGAATAAGAATTACCAAAGCCGAAGCATAACCGCAGCCTGCTACACCCATGGCTGGCACGCCTAAATGTCCAAACATAAAGATATAATTGAGCGGAATATTCAAAGCCAAGCCAAGAAAACTAATGTACATGGTCATGCGTGTATGCGACAGCCCATCGGCAACATATCGGAACACCAAAAATACAGGAAAGCTCAAAATTCCCCAAGAAATAGCGTGCAAATATTCGATGGCACTCGGTATGACCTCTTTTCGCGTGCCAAACATTTCAAATAAAGGCGTTAGATTACGAATGACCACAAAAAAAATCACACCAACAATCACACCCAACCATAACAATTGCCGCACCAAAGCTCCAATTTTATGCTTGTGCCCAGCACCATCCAATTTAGAAATCATCGGCGGAGCTGCCATCAGAATGCCCAAAACAAACATAACACCAATAGCCCAAAGAGCACCGCCGATGGAAACAGCAGCCAAAGAGATGGTGCCCAAGCGTCCTGCCATAATGGTGTCAACCACGCCAATCATCATGACGGTGAGCTGACTGATGACCAATGGAATGGCGAGTTTTATGGTTGTAAGAACATGGTATTTATTTGAATGTGCAATCATCGCGTTATTCAATTATAATACAGCTAATTTGTAAAGAGATTTTACTCAATGTCGAGATTAAAACAGCCAATAGCGGTGGTTACAGGTGCAAATGGTTTTTTAGGTAAACATTTGTGCCACTTGTTGCTGAAAAATAAATGGCACGTGTATGCCATGTGCCGCAGTGTGGAAAAATTTAACACACTAAAACTTGCAGCGAAGCCAATTATTGCCGATATTAATGATGTGCCTGCCATGCAAAAAGGCTTTCCAGATGTTGTGGATGCACTATTTCATACCGCCGCTAGCACAAATACATGGTTTAAAAACAATAAACAACAAAACAAAACCAATCTTGGCGGTATGCAGAATATGATAAATCTCGCCAAACAGAAACAAGTCAAGCGGTTTATTCATACCTCATCGGTTGTTGCCTTTGGTATGCACCAAGACAACGAAAATATTAGCGAAGACATGGAAAAATACGGTAAAAATAGTTGGGTAAACTATGTCAGAACCAAAGCCATAAGTGAATTGTACCTGTTAGATGATAAGGATATTGATGCAGTTGTGCTAAATCCCACGCATATTATTGGACCAGGCGACCGCAATAATTGGGTGCGTCTCATACAAATGATAGCCCAAAACAAATTGCCCAGCATTCCTCAGGGTTCGGGTTCATTTGTGGATGTTAGGGATGTGGCAAACGGGCTGTTGAAGGCTTATGAACAGGGACGAAAAGGTCAAAACTATTTGCTTGGTGGACACAATATGAGTTTTAAGACCTTTATTGACGAAGTGGCACAGCAATTGAATGTGCAACTCAGAGCCAAACAATTACCAACAACTTTATTAAAGATAGTGGCACGAAGCAAAAATTTACTCTCAAGATTTACCCATAAAGAGCCAGATTTAACCCCCGAATCGGTGGCACTTATCAGCGACCAATACAGCTGTGATTCTGCCAAAGCCAAAGCGGAATTGCATTATCGTATCTCTGATTTTAAAACCACTATCAGAGATACGCTTTGCGATTTGCACGATGCCAAGTTGATATAAAATTACTGCTGAAAATCATTAGCAAAAATAATATCATCAATAACAGTGATGTTAACATCTGCAACGCTGTAGTTTCCTTGTCCATCTGTTGCCCAATAATAAAAGCTATCACTACCAATGTAATCAAAATCAGCGATGTATTCAACGCTATTATCAGGATTTAAAAAGACCCGACCATGCAAAGGTTGGACGATACCATCAATGCTCAAACTTTCGTTTTCAGGATCCGAATCATTGGCAAGTAGTTCAAGTGTCGCACGTGCACCTAAAGCAACAGTAGCGGTGTCATCTTGAGTAACGGGAGCTTGGGACAGAAGATTAAGTGTGCCGACTTCAAAAGCATTGACCCAAGATGAAAACTGGTTGCCAAGTTGGGCTTCGACATTAGGGCCCAAAAAGGTTTTTAAGCCATATTTGTGAATGCGACCTGTGGCTCTATCGGTAAAGTATTCTTCAACTATGGCATAAGGTGTGCCATCTGCGGTACGGTAATAACCCTCTTCTTCACAAATACTTATCATGTCATAATGTGGCGTTCCCCACGTATCGGTACCAGATGGTACGGGCTGATTACCAACGCTATCAATGAGGCTACCAGTATAATTTACCCCAACTCCGTAACTAGTGGCTGGATCGAGGTATTCATAAGAACTGTTGTCGAGATTGACCGTGAATTGTGAACCAAGAGCATTGCTAGCCCGAATATTTCATAACAGAATGGAATTTATGGACAAAATAGCAAAATA
>CAZQMH010000271.1:0-3378 GCA_964594435.1 uncultured Alcanivoracaceae bacterium | reverse complement strand
TTAGATTTGTCCCTTGGGTTAATTCCATTGTGTTTTTGCCGGTCGTCTTGCCGCCGACTGTTTTGGGCTTTTATTTATTGAGTATCATGCACAATGACTCGTGGTTTGGGCAGTTATTCATGCAATTAACAGACTCGCAGATGCTTTTTAGTTTTAGCGGTTTACTTGTGGCATCGGTTGTTTATTCTTTACCTTTTGTGGTTCAGCCTTTAGTGGCAACTTTTACCAAAATCGGTAAAAACACACGGCAAACAGCCCAAATGATTGGTGCAAGTCAGCAGACAATATTTTGGAAAATAATCCTGCCATTGTCGAAAAATGGTATTATTTCTGCGGCGATTTTGGGTTTTGTGCACACATTGGGAGAATTTGGTGTTGTACTTATGGTTGGTGGGAATATTCCTCAACAAACCCGTGTGGTTTCTATCCAAATATTTAATCATGTGGAAAATCTTGAATTACAGCAAGCCAATCAACTGGCATTAGTCTTACTTGTGCTTTCTTTTGGCGTTATCCTGTGGATGAATTTTCAAAACAAGAATGACCGAGTTTTACTGTGAAAGTCTCAATTTTTTCCAAAAATCCAACATTCTCTTACCAATTTCAATGCAAAGATAAAGGGGTAATTGGTGTTTATGGGGTTTCAGGAAGTGGTAAATCAAGCCTGCTGAATGCTCTGGCTGGTTTTTCGGCAACAACCACTGGCTCTATCGAGTTTAACAATAAATTTTTATTGGATACAAAAAACAAACAAAAACCTGCCGTTGTAAAATGCAGCTACATGCAGCAACATCCTGTACTGTTTCCACATTGGAGTGTGGCTAAAAACCTAGCCTTTGCACAGGCTTATGGTCAACAACGACATGATGTGGATTTTTATCTTGATGAGCTTGCTTGTAAAAGTCTTGTGCATAAATTTCCGCATCAATTATCAGGTGGTGAACAACAACGCATTGCTTTTATTCGGACATTATTACTTATTGACAATAATTCTTTAGTTCTTTTAGATGAACCTTTGACTGCCCTGAATGAAAGTTTAAAAGAAAAAGCCATTGCTTTACTGGCACGGCAGGAAAATTGTTTGATGTTTTTGGTCACTCACGAAATAAATCAATTGTACCGTCTGGCGGATTCGATACTGTGCCTCAAAAAAGGCAAGGTCAGCTACCATGATAGTTGTACAAATGCCATGAACAGTGAACAAAGCAACCTTCCTATCGCCAGTCAAATTTATTTTGAGGGCGACAAACATATTATTTATGCTGATGATGTCAGCATCTCTTTAAATAAACACCATGATAGCAGTATTGTCCATCAAATTACGGCAAAAATTATCGCAATTGAAATAAAAAATAATAGTGCTAAATTAAAACTTGAACTGCATAAAGACTATAACTCACAAATTCTTTATGCTAAAATAACCCAGCACTCTTTGCAAAGACTTGAGCTTAAAGTTCAACAAACTGTGTTTGCTAATTTCAAAGCAACATCTTATCAACCATCATGAATAAAACAAAAAACCAACTCATTGACATAGAAACAAAAATCGCGTTCATGGAACACACTATCGAACAGTTAAATAGTGTGATTATTTCGCAACAAAAAGCCATGGATGCTTTGCAATTAAAATTCTCCCAACTTGATGCCAAAATTGATCAAGAAAGTCAGTATTGGTCACAAAATTCCAACCCAACAGACGAAAAGCCTCCGCATTATTAAATCATCAGGATTTAGGTAGTATTACATTCTTCAATTGTCAACAAATGACAACAAAGCAAACATTTGTCACATCCGTAATTTAATCCTTTTTTTTTCATTAACACGAGTATAATTCACCCACGATAGATTCCCCAAACAAGTGAATAACTAGCAAAAGTTTCTGCTTCTCAATATAACAATAACAATAACAATAATCAATACCGAAAAGTCGTAACTTTTTGTTTGTTTTAATGAGAGAAAACAATGAAAAATAGAACAAAGCAACAAGGTTTTGGTTTAAGCACCTTAATCCTTTTAGCAATTATCAGCATTTTTTCACAAAATGTGACGGCTCAAACACCAGCAATTTCCCCACCTGTTGCTAATCAAGCTGATTTTCCTGGAACCCAAATTTGTGTGGATATTCCTATGGTCAATTCAGGTCCTCCTGGCTATGGGCCCTATTTGCAATTGATTGTACCCGCTGGTTTAACCTTTAACTCTGCCAGCTTGTTTGGTTCAGCAATTGCACCAATTAATGAAGGTGTTTTCCCTGCGGCTCCTGGCAACCAGTTAAATGATTCTATTATTAATCAACCTGTCACAGGCCCAGAAGGCGATACATTATTGCTTTTGCAACCGCCTATTGGCTCGGTTGTGACAGGCGGCCCTGCTCTGCCTATCAACCTCTGCTATACCATTGACGCCAGCTCTCCTGTCAATACACCTTTGACAATTTCAGCTACTCCTGTTTACCAATTTGGCGACACTCCAACTGGAGACAATGGTCCAATAATTGGCACGGCGAATACATTTGATACCACGCCTATATTGGTGCTTTTTAGAAAAGAAGATTCGGCACCTGAGGATGAAAGACCACCTGGCCCTTCATGGCCTGTAACTTATACCTTGACGGCCGATGTTGCCAGCAACAATACCATTAATAATGTTGTTATCATTGATACATTACCCACTAATTTTGTGTTAACTTCATCCTCGGTTGTTCCCAACACGTGTAGCATTACAACGGGAGCAAATTTAACTCTCAACTGTCCTGCGATAACTGGCACTAATGCCAATGATGTTGTGGTGACTTACACAGGATATTATTCAGATGTTTTGGATGAAACAAATTGCAGCACCAGTTCTGCAATAAATACCGCCACATTTGATGCGGATTTTGGCGGTAGCCCTATTCCACAACTCAGTGCAAGCAGAACCAATCAAATTGAACACATCAGCTTACAAAAAGGGGCATCACCTTTTGAAAATTTAGCACCAGGTGATGTGGTGACTTTTACTTTAAGTCTACAAATAACCGATTATGGCACAGCCAACAGTATTCAACTGCAAGATATTTTGCCTGATGGCTATACCTTTAATGCTGGCTCGCAGACAGCTAGTTTTGGTGCGATTACGGCAACTGTTAGCAACAATACGCCATCAAATGGAGCCACAACTTTAGATTTTGACGTAACAGCCGCTAATGGCGGTGATTTTGCTCCAGGCACGGCTATTACCATAAGCTACCAAGCCACTATTGATGCCCTTTATTTTAATGGCAACCCTCTATTAGCCAGTGATGATTTAACCAACACCATCACCAATACCTATGGCTTAAGTGCTGGTGCGGCGGCTTGTACAGATACTTCCTCGGCAACCGTTTCAATAGAACCAGTA
>CAZQMH010000270.1:0-3397 GCA_964594435.1 uncultured Alcanivoracaceae bacterium | reverse complement strand
AACGGAAAGACCACGAACATGGTAAGTCCAAGAACTATATGAAGTTTGAAGATAAAGGGTTCTGGGGCGATAAATGCAGCGGCTCCTGGTCTAAAAGTCAAGATATGTTGTGCCCAGTTGGCAAGGTTTATCATGGAAGAACCATCCAAATGTTGGGCTGAGGCTGGTATGGTCAACAAACCCAAACACAATTGCACAAACAACAGCAATAATGCCACCCAATCACCAACCCGAGTGGTGGTGCGGATACGTGGATTGGTGATGCGTCGGTGAATGAGTATCACCATGCCGATGAAACACAAGCTTCCAAATATTCCACCTGCGGTCATGGCTAGTATTTGCTTGTGTTGGGCGGAAATGACCAAACTGTATACACTGTGTGGTGTCACTAAGCCGACTAAATGCCCAAAAAACAGCAAAATTATACCAATATGGAATAAATTACTGCCCCAACGCAGCCCTTTTTTGCTTAAAATTTGACTGGAGTTGGCTTTCCATGTGTATTGTTCACGGTCGTACCGGTACATACTTCCAAGCAAGAAAATAGTGGTGGCAATATAGGGATAGACTCCAAATAACATTTCGTTCATATTATATCTCCTGTTTTTTTGTTGGTTGTGAATGCGGATTGGATGAGTGAATGTTCATCGCAATTTTTTGGTGCAAATAGTCTTTGGATTTGAAGAGGTTTTTGCCAAAGGCTTCGGGTTCGACCCAATTTGCATCCACATCGGTGAAAGTTTCTTCTTTTTCTGCTGCAACTATTTGCTTAATTTCTTTGCGGTTTATTTTGCCATCCGCAATTTCTATTAATGCCGCAAAAACGTGTTTGTAATCCAATTCTTTTTTCGCTAAGCGTTCTCGAACTAAACTTAATACTTTGAGCGTTTCACCTAAATAATGGGATGCCACTTTTATATTTGTGGTGGATAAAAACTCCAAAAATACGGGCAAATAATCAGGTAAATCCGATGTGCCAACTTCCAGACCATGAGCATTATACATTTCTAGCAAATCTATCATGGCTTGTCCTCTGTCGCGAGATTCGCCATGAATATGCTCAAATAAATGCAAGGAATGTGAAGCACCTCTATCAAAAGTTGCCACGTAGCGTTCTTGCAGTTCGATTAAATCCGATGTTTTTAAGCGTTTGATTAGCTTTTGCAGACCTTTGAGTTTCTGTTTGGAGAGTAATTTTTCATCTAACAAAACCATCTCTAGCTCATCACAATGTTTTATCCATTCAGACTTAGGATAAGATAATAAGATACTCAAAATTTTAAATGTTAGCATATTATTCTCCTTCATCTAGTTTGTCCAAAACATTGTTGCCTTGACCAGGAACGTGCCCACTCATGGTATTGTGGCGTATTTTGTTATCGAAAATGCTGAGCTTCATCGAATCCCCTGCTCCACCTTGGCAACCGTTACCAAAACTAAAACCACATGCACCCTTGTTGGCTGAGGCAATTTCGTTATCAAACGGTGTTTTGCCTGCATATTCACGGTGATTGGTCGGAATGACAAAGCGGTCTTCGTAATTGGCGATGGCAATGTAACGGTACATGTCTTCCATCATGAATTCATCGGCTCCATTGTCTTCTAACATTTGTAAATCGGTCACACCATCGACCGTCTTTTTACGCATAAATTCACGCAACAAGGTCATAGTTTTTAGTGCAGAAATAACGGGTTTTTCTTCGCCTGCGGTGAGCAAATTGGCTAAATATTTGACTGGAATACGTAAATCATCAAAATCAGGAAAGAAACCTTTGCTCTTGATTTCGCCTTTTTGCATGGCGGTTTTGATGGGTGACAGCGGTGGCATATACCAAACCATCGGCAAAGTGCGGTATTCTGGATGCAACGGTAATGCGACTTTCCAATCAACTGCCATTTTGTAAACTGGCGATTGTTTGGCGGCTTCTATCCACGAATGAGGCACGCCATCTTTGAGGGCTTGTTTTTGCACTTCTGGGTCATTTGGATCAAGAAAAATATCCAGCTGAGCTTGGTACAAATCTTGTTCATTTTCGACACTGGCGGCTTGGCTGATTTTATCCGCATCATACAACATAACGCCCAAATAGCGTATTCTACCAACACAGGTTTCTGAGCAGACGGTTGGTTCACCTGCTTCAATACGTGGATAACAGAAAGTGCATTTTTCGCTCTTACCGCTTTCCCAGTTGAAGTAGATTTTTTTGTACGGGCAACCCGAAACACACATCCGCCAACCACGGCATTTGTCTTGGTCAATAAGGACGATACCGTCTTCTTCGCGTTTGTAAATCGCTCCCGATGGACAGGTTGCGACACAGGATGGATTGAGACAATGTTCGCACAAGCGTGGCAAATACATCATAAATGTTTCTTCAAATTGACCGTAAATCTCTTTATCTATGTCACGGAAATTGTAGTCTTTGCTGCGTTTGGAAAATTCACCGCCCAATATTTCTTCCCAGTTGGGTCCTTTTTCGACCTTTTCCATCACTTCGCCTGTCAATGCCGAATGGGCGCGAGCCGTTGGTGGCGTGGGCAATTCAGGTGCATTTTGCAAGTGGGCATAATCAAAGGTAAAAGGTTCGTAATAATCATCAATTTCGGGCAAATCTGGATTGGCAAATATTTTGCTCAATAATTTTAATTTGCCACCCATTTTCGGTATGAGCTTGCCGCCTTTGGTCAATTGCCAACCACCATTCCAGCGGGCTTGGTTTTCCCAATCATCTGGAAAACCAATACCTGGTTTGGTTTCGACATTATTAAACCAAGCGTATTCGACACCTTCTCGTGAAGTCCAAACATTTTTACAAGTGACAGAGCAGGTATGACAGCCGATACATTTATCTAAGTTGAGGACTTTGCCTATTTGGGCTCTAATTTTCATGCTTCACCTCCAACATTGGCAGTAACTGCGGCTACTGGCTCGTTTTTCCATTCAATTTTGTTCATTTTTCTGACCAGCACAAATTCATCTCGATTGGAACCAACCGTACCATAATAGTTAAAACCATAGGCAAGTTGGGCATAACCGCCAACCATGTGCGTGGGTTTAACCACCGCTCGGGTGACGGAATTGTGAATGCCGCCACGGTGCCCTGAGGTTTCTCCTGTTGGAGTATTAATAATTTTTTCTTGAGCGTGGTACATCATGGTCATGCCTTCGGGCACACGTTGAGAAACCACTGCCCGTGCCGCAATTGTGCCATTGACGTTATACAATTCAATCCAATCATTATCTACCACTTCCATCTTTTTGGCATCAATTTCCGAAATCCACACGATTGGACCACCGCGGGATAAGGTTAGCATCAACAAATTCTCTGAATAAGTTGAATGAATACCCCATTTTTGGTGTGGCGTAATAAAGTTGAGGGCAACTTCTTTATTGCCA
>CAZQMH010000269.1:0-3416 GCA_964594435.1 uncultured Alcanivoracaceae bacterium | reverse complement strand
ATAATTACAATGGTTGGTAAATATAAAGCCATTCACCATAGAGATTCCTGCCTACACAGGAATGACGGTGTGAGTTGTTACTAAAAAACAAATTTAGTGCAAGCTTGTTTTTTCTCCAAGCAGTCAATAATAAAATTGTTGTTGGCACCATTAACTATCCACATTTGGGTTTTTTGTCGAGAACATATTTCTGCGGCTTGGAGTTTTGAGGTCATACCGCCAGTTCCTAAACCTTTGGTTTCGTTTTCATCAATGTACTTTTTACAATCATCTAGCGAATCCACGGTTGTAATCAGCTGGGCATCGGCATGTTTTTGCGGATTTTTATCAAACAAACCATCAATATCAGATGCCAACATCAACAAATCAGCCTGCAACAAATTGGCAACATAAGCAGACAGTTTGTCATTGTCACCAAAAACCAATTCATCAATGGCAATGGTATCATTTTCGTTGATAATGGGCACAAAACCATGTTCAAACAAATCATTTAAGGTATGGAGAATGTTCATTTGGGCTTCTTTGTGCTCAAAATCTCGATAAGTCACTAAGCATTGAGCACTGGCGATGGCAAAATCACGAAATATTTCATTGTAGATTTGCATTAAAATCGGTTGCCCAATGGCGGCTAAGGCTTGTTTGGATTGTGATTTTTGCCAATTATTGACCGCAATAAAATGTTGTGCCGTAGCAATGGCTCCTGATGACACAAGAGCGATATGGTATTCTTTTTGTAAGGTGTTGATTTGTCTGGCTAAATCTTCAATTTTTCCTCGCGAAATTCGTGTTGTTCCTGCGGTTAATGTTGAGGAGCCAATCTTGAGTATCAGTGTTTTTTTCATCTTGTCTTTTTATCCACGAATATGACCTGTACCACGGATAAACCATTTGTTGGTGACCAATTCATTTAAGCCAACCGGTCCACGAAAATGCAGTTTTTGCGTACTTATGGCGATTTCTGCTCCTAAACCGAACTCTCCGCCATCGGTAAAGCGTGTTGAGGCATTATGATAAACAGCCGCACAATCGACTTTTTCTTGAAAAATTTGAGCATTTTCTTGATTATTGGTAACAATAACTGCCGAATGCCCGCCTGAGTAGAGGTTGATTTTTTCAATGGCAAGCTGCAAGTTTTCAACCTGTGATAGTAAAATTTTTGCACTGAGAAACTCTTCATACATGATTGATTCATCTGTCAAAACTTCATCGGCGATGCTTGCCAAATTGTTATCGGCGATGAGTCTTATACCCGCTTGTTTTATAGCTTGTGCAATGCCGTGTAAATCTGCAATTTTGTGTGCAGGATGGATAAAGACTTTATCCAAGGCATTGCAAACACTGATGCGTTTTTTGCCATCTAAAATTATGTTTTCTGCCATCTGTAAATCAGCATCGGCATCAATATACATAAAATTATTGCCACGCCCTGAGATGATAAGCGGAATATTGGTGTTGTGTTTAATCCAATTTATTAAGCCTTCTCCACCGCGTGGAATAATCACATCAATACCTAAGTCATTGTTTTTCATCAATTCTTGTGTTTGTTCGCGGCTCAAATCCAGATATTGTACCCATTGTCTGTCTTGGTCATTATTTGCTAGGGCTTGATGCCACAATTTAGTCAGCAGGAGGTTGCTGTTTTTTGCTTCCTTACCGCCTTTTAAGAGTATTTTGTTGCCTGCTTTAAATGCGGTAATCGCCGCTTCAATGGTGACATCGGGGCGTGATTCATAAATAATGAGCAGCGTACCAAAAGGCACAACTTTGTTTTCAACCAATAAATCTGCTTGCTTTTGGTAACTGTACAATACTTTTCCTTGCGGGTCGTTCATCTGTTTGACTTTGTTGATGGACTCTTGCATGGTGTCAATTTTCTTTTGGTCGACTTTCAGCCGGTCATACAGAGCGGCATCTGTCTGCGAACATAGTTGTAAATCTATGGCATTGGCTTGAATTATTTGCTTGGCATTTTTTTGTATAAGTTGGGCCAAATCTGCTAGAACTTGATTTTTAATTTCTGTTTTCATCGTCTTTTAACTTCCGCGGTAAGTTGAATAAGCAAAAGGACTCAGCAATAAAGGCACATGATAATGCTCACTTGGCTTTTCAATGGTAAAATTTATTGTTACCACGGGAAAAAATCCTGTGTTTTCATGGTATTGTGCTGTGTGGAAGCTTATGCGGTATTCGCCTTTTTCCGCTTCTTTATCCATCCAGTTCATGATACGTCCATCGTTATCAGTAGTGCCTTTGGCAACGGTTATCCAATTGTTGTTTTGCAAAAATTCTAAACGAACCTTTATATTTGCTGCGGGTTGACCTTTGGCTGTATCCAGTACATGTGTTGTTATTGGGCTCATGGCGTTTGTTTTCTCTTTGAGTAATTTTTCTAAGCGTAATTGGGTGATTTTAATTTGTTCTTGTGCGGCTATTTTAAGTTCTGCTTGTTTGTCATTTTTTAAACGGGATTGTAAAATCTGCAACATTTCAGAGGCAGATTTGCCCGTTGCACAAACGATAAAAATGTAGCCAAATTTATCCAAATATTGGGCATTGGCTTGTTTTAATTGCTGTAAAACATCATCGCTTGCCTCAGCGGTTCCGCCCTGCTCTTTTCCTGCCCAATGAGCGGTGTTACTGAATTTCTTTTTTAAAGAAGCCACATCACCAATTTGTGGATGATGGCTAAAAGCTTCTAAAATGTCATCTTGTGTCAGTTTTGACCAATTTTGTTGGGCTAATTCATGCAGAGTTTCTCTGCTGGGAAAGGGTCGAGATTGAAGCATTGCCAAAACCCATGATTGGCTGCCACAACATTTTTCAAATTCCAAAGCCAACTGCTTGGCATCTGATTTATTTAGTTGTTCAAGATTCATGCTAGCGTGCCATTGATTCTCAGACGACTGATGCCACCGTCTGGAAAAATATTTAGCCTGAGGTGGGTGATTTTATTTTGGTGTAATAATTCTTTCTCAAAATAATGCTGTTTATCCGCCGATAGCTTGCTTTGAGGCAATAAAGTTTGCCAGTTTAATTGTGACAATTTATCATCTTTGGCATCGGGTGCATAAATTGTTTCAATCGAACAACGATCAGGATAATTGCCTTTGAAATGACAGGTGTCAACTTCTATCATTTTGACAGTTCCTGCATGACCGAGTTTCAAAATTGCCCAGTCATGCCCTGCCCCTCGGCGACGTTTTGTTTCCCAACCATCACCCATGTTAATACCTCGATTTGGCATGATAAGGTTGTCTTTGTGGCTAAAAAACATGTCATTACATGCAAGTACACGACCACCATTTTCAACCGCAACCAAATCCAAACACGTATCTTTTGCTAGTTGCGACCAATCGGGTTTAACTTCGCCATAGACTTTCAATCGGGCGACGCCACCATCATGATAGATATGCAAT
>CAZQMH010000268.1:0-3422 GCA_964594435.1 uncultured Alcanivoracaceae bacterium | reverse complement strand
CTGAGCTGTGGCGTGCTGATTTTTTTTAAAGGAAAAAGAAATCAACCATAAAACGCCTGTTGTGAGGCTGGCTATGGTTAAAAAGGCTTCAAAATCAAAATGTATTTCATTCATTATCTATTTATCTCTGCTGGTTTATTGTTAATTAATCAACTTTTAGTATGGCTAAAAAGGCGGATTGCGGTACTTCGACACGGCCAATTTGTTTCATGCGTTTTTTGCCGCGTTTTTGTTTTTCCAGTAATTTGCGCTTGCGACTGGCATCGCCGCCATAACATTTTGCTGTTACATTTTTACGCAGGGCTTTGACGGTGGTTCTGGCAATTATGTGCGAACCAATTGCCGCTTGAATGGCAACATCGAACATTTGTCGTGGTATCAATTCCTTCAATTTATCTGCTAATTCTTTGCCACGTTTTCTGGCATTTCCTCTGTGGGTTAAGACACTGAGGGCATCAACAAGTTCACCGTTAATAAGAATGTCCAACCGAATAAGATCACCTGTTTCAAAATGACTAAACTCATAATCAAAGGAGGCATAGCCACGTGATACAGATTTTAATCGGTCAAAAAAATCCAAAACAACTTCACTCAATGGCAATAGAAATTGTAAAGAAACTTGTGTGCCAAGATACTGAATATTTTTTTGTATGCCTCTTTTTTCAATACATAAACCAATAACATTCCCCACGTAATCATTGGGTAAAAGAATATTTGCAATTATCATCGGCTCACGGATTTCCTGATAGTGTTCGGGCAAATCGGCAGGATTGTCAAGTTTTTGTACTTTACCTTTGTTGTCCACCAGTTCATAGATAACCGTCGGTGCGGTAGTAATCATGTCGATATCGAATTCACGTTCGATACGTTCTTGGATAACTTCCATGTGCAACATGCCTAAAAAACCACAGCGAAAACCAAAACCCAATGCTGTGGAAGATTCGGGTTCAAAATCAAGGGCAGCATCATTTAAACGTAATTTTTCTAACGATTCACGCAAACCTTGGTAATCATCGGCAGAAGTAGGGAACAGCCCAGCAAAAACACGAGGTTGTGACTCTTGAAAACCAGCTAATGGTTCTGTTGCAGGATTTTTTGCAACGGTAATGGTGTCGCCAACAGGTGCACCATGGACATTTTTAATGGAAGCAGAAACAAAACCCACTTCACCACAACTCAAGCATTCTTTTTCTAAGCGTTTGGGTGTAAATATACCGATGTTATCGGCAACATGTTCCGTCTTCAATGACATGATGCGAATTTTGTCTTTCTTTTTTAGTTGCCCATTAAAAATTCGTATCAATGATACAACTCCTAAGTAATTATCAAACCAAGAATCGATAATAGAAGCCTGTAGCGGTTTGTCGATTTCTCCTTGTGGAGCAGGGATGAGCTTAATAATTGCCTCCAATACATCCACAATTCCTTGTCCCGTTTTGGCACTGGTTAGGGTTGCTTCACTGGCATCAATGCCAATGACATCTTCAATTTCTTGTTTAACTTTATCCACATCGGCAGAAGGTAAATCAATTTTATTAATAACAGGAATGACTTCCAGTCCTTGTTCTATTGCCGTATAACAGTTGGCAACCGATTGAGCTTCTACGCCTTGAGCCGCATCAACCACGAGTAGGGCACCTTCACAAGCCGCTAAAGAACGCGAAACTTCATAGGAAAAATCCACATGTCCAGGTGTGTCAATAAAATTCAGATGATAAGTTATGCCATCTTTTGCCGTATAGTCCAAACTCACCGCTTGGGATTTTATGGTGATGCCACGTTCTTTTTCAATATCCATGGTATCCAAAACTTGCTTTTCCATTTCACGTTCGGATAAGCCACCACAATGTTGAATAAATCTATCTGCTAAAGTAGATTTGCCATGATCGATGTGGGCAATTATTGAAAAATTACGTATGTGTTGCATTAATTAAAACTCTTTAAAAATAAAAATCCCGTAAAATACGGGATTTTTTAAAGTTGGTATTGTACCTAAAGCTTTAGTTTTGTTCAATCACAATAAAACGATTGTTGCCGTTTTGTTTTACCAAAAGTACAATAGGTTCGTCTTTGTCCAGTTTTTTCAACTCTTGTTTGAACTGTTTAACATTTTTTATCTTAGTTTTGCCCAGTTTTAAAATAACATCATTGACCATTAAACCTGCTCGTTGAATATCGCGGTTGCTAATATTCTTAACAATGATGCCGTTTTCAACATCCAATTGCTGCTTGCTATCATCGTTTAAATTAGCAACTTCAAAGCCCAAAGATACCGCTTTTGTACCGCTACTACCTGTGACAGATGCAATCTCATCGGCATCCAGAGCATCCAACTGAACTGAAAAAGTTTTTCTCCTTCCATCACGAACAACCACAAGTTTTACTTTTGTATCAGGTCGTACCGAACCAACCAAAGGTGGCAAAGAACTCGATGTATCAACCTTTTGACCATTAAATTCAACAATAACATCCTGCACCTCAATGCCTGCTTTTTCGGCTGCCGAGTCTTTATTAACACTGGTGACAAGAGCACCAACAGGCTTGTCCAAGCCCAAAACATTGGCCAATTTTTGTGAAACTGGTTGAATGACGACCCCAAGCAAACCTCTTTTGACTGTGCCAGAAGATTTCAACTGCTCAACCACACTCATTGCCACATCAATAGGAATAGAAAAAGACAAGCCCATATAACCACCTGTGTTTGAAATAATTAAAGTATTAATGCCAATAGCCTCACCATCCATATTTATCAATGGTCCACCCGAATTACCAGGATTTATTGGCACATCTGTTTGAATGTAGGGAACATATTGTTGCCGCCCAAAACTACGACCTTTAGCCGAAATAATACCCTTAGTAACCGAATGTTCAAAACTCATCGGCGAACCAATTGCCATAACCCATTGCCCAATTTCGGCGTTTTGTGCGTTACCAATTTTCAACACTGGTAAATTATTCGCTTTAACTTTTAATAAAGCAATATCACTGGGCTCATCTTCGCCAATAAGTTCTGCATCAAACTCACGATGATCGACAAACCTGACCGTTATTTCATCCGCATCATGCACCACATGGCGATTGGTCAAAATATACCCATCACTGGAAATAACAAAACCCGAACCACCAGCGACAGAATCACGGTCTTGTGGAGCAGAGCCACGTGGAATACCAAAAAATCGCTCCAAAGGATCAATGGCACGTGGCATTTGTTGCATCTGGCTGTTGGAATTATCAGCTTTATGTCGAGCCGTTATATTCACCACTGCATCGCCTGTTTGCTTAACTAAGTCGGTAAAATTAGGCAATAAGATTTGTTTTGCATTTATCGCATTACTCAAAAGCAAAAATAATAAGTAAAAATACTGTTTTTTCATGTTTTAAATTCTCTAAAATTTTAATTGAAACTAAGACAGTGTATCTTA
>CAZQMH010000267.1:0-3428 GCA_964594435.1 uncultured Alcanivoracaceae bacterium | reverse complement strand
GCTTTTTCGGCCTGCGTAGCAGACTTTGAACGCAAATAATAGGTTGTTTTTAGGCCGCGAACCCATGCGAGTTTATAGATGGCATCCAGTTTTTTACCAGATGGATCTTCTAAGTAAATATTAAGTGATTGCCCTTGGTCTATCCATTTTTGGCGACGTGAGGCGGCTTCTATCATCCAGCCAGCATCGACTTCAAAAGATGTGGCATATTTGGCTTTTAAATCATCGGGTACACGGTCGATTTTGGCGACGCTGCCATCAAAGTATTTCAAATCATTTATCATCACATCATCCCAAATATCCAGGGCTTTAAAATCTGCCACTAAATAGGGGTTGACGATGGTAAATTCACCCGAAAGATTGGATTTAACAAAAAGATTTTGGTAAATCGGTTCAATGGATTGGGAAACACCTGAAATATTGGAAATAGTGGCGGTTGGGGCAATCGCCATGGTGTTGGAATTACGCATGCCTTGTTGTTTGATTTTTTTACGCAATTTTGCCCAATCCAAGGTACTTGATTTGTCTTGTTGTAAGAATGTGCCACGTTCTTTTTCCAATAATTCTATGGAGTCGATGGGTAAAATGCCTTTTGACCACAGGGAACCTTCGTAACTGGGGTAGCTTCCACGTAATTTGGCTAAATCACTGGAGGCTTGAATGGCGAAATAAGAGACCGCTTCCATTGATGTGTCGGCAAAGTTTATCGCCGCATCGGAGGTGTAGTTTATGTTTTGAATATACAAAGCATCTTGGAAGCCCATAATTCCAATACCAACAGGGCGATGTTTCAAGTTTGAGCGGCGAGCTTGCGGCACGCTGTAAAAATTGTAATCAATAACATTGTCCAACATGCGCATGGCAGTGGTAACGGTTTTTTCTAACTTAACCATGTCCAAGCCTTTTGCGGTTGTGTGTTGGGGCAGGTTAATTGAGCCCAAGTTGCAAACAGCAATTTCGTCATCACTGGTGTTGAGGGTGATTTCTGTGCACAGGTTTGAGCTGTGGATAACGCCGGTGTGTTGTTGTGGAGAGCGTATGTTGCATGGGTCTTTGAAAGTTATCCAAGGGTGACCTGTTTCAAATAACATGCCTAGCATTTTTCGCCACAAATCGTTGGCTGAAACGACCTTGAAGTTGACGATTTCGCCATTTTGAGCCATCTTTTCGTATTTTTCGTATTGTTTTTGAAAGGCTCTGCCGTATAAATCGTGCAAATCAGGCGTTTCATCGGGTGAGAATAATGTCCAGTCTTTTTCTTCGGCGACCCGTTGCATAAACAAATCAGGAATCCAGTTGGCGGTGTTCATATCGTGTGTGCGGCGTCGTTCATCGCCTGTATTTTTGCGTAAGTCTAAGAATTCTTCGATGTCGATATGCCACGTTTCTAAATAGGCACACATGGCTCCTTTGCGTTTGCCGCCTTGGTTAACGGCAACGGCGGTATCATTGGCAACTTTTAAGAAGGGTAGCACGCCTTGGGATTCGCCATTGGTGCCTTTGATGCGAGCACCCAATCCGCGAACTCGCGTCCAATCGTTGCCCAGTCCGCCTGCGTATTTTGAGAGCAAAGCATCGTCTTTTATGGCGTTGAAAATTCCTGCCAAATCATCGGGCACGGTTGTGAGGTAACAGCTGGAGAGTTGTGGACGAAGCGTTCCTGAATTAAATAAGGTTGGGGTGGAACTCATGAAATCAAATGAGCTGAGTAGGTTGTAAAACTCGATTGTTCTTTCTTCGCGGTCGACTTCATTAATCGCCAGCCCCATAGCCACCCGCATGAAGAAATTTTGTGGCAATTCAATGCGGCTGTCACCGCTGTGAATAAAATAACGGTCGTACAATGTTTGAAAGCCAAGATAGGTGAAGTTTAAATCGCGTTCAGGTTTTATGGCAGCACCGAGTTTGTCTAAATCGTAATTGGCAAGTTCGGGCGTGAGTAATTCTAGGTCTATGGCTTGCTGAATGTATTTTTTGAAGCAGCTTGGGTAGAGCTCTGACATTTGTGCATGAGTGGCATTTTTGTTGTCGTCATAAAGAAAGCTTAAGACTTCAGTTCTTAAACCATCGAGTAATAAACGTGCGGCAACTTTGGAGTAATTGGGGTCTTTTTCTATGTATTGACGAGCACACATAACGATGGCTGAGCTGAGGTCTTTTGCAGCAATACCATCAAAAATGTTACGGTAGGCTTGTTTGATGATAAGGTTTTTGTCTATGCCTGTCAGTCCTTTTACCGCTTCGTTGATGACGGTTTCTAGGCGGGCTTTATCCAATGGTTTTTTGCTGCCGTCTTTGGCAATAACATGAATTGCTGGTGTGGTGGATTTTGTTTTGTTCTTGGCTTTAGATTTGGCTCTTTTTTCGGCTTGTTTGGCACGGTAGAGTACATAATTACGAGCCACTTGATGTTCGCCTGCTCGCATTAATGCCAGTTCTACTTGGTCTTGAATGTCTTCGATGTGGATGGTGCCGCCATTTTCGAGCCGTCTGAATAAGCCATTCATGACGTCTTGTGTTAAGTGTTCTACTTTTTCACGGATACGTCTTGAGGCTGCGGCCTGTCCGCCTTCAACAGCCAAAAAAGCCTTGGTCATGGCAACCGATATTTTGGAGGCATCAAAACTTGTAATTTGTCCATTTCTGCGAATAACTCGGTATTCACCAGGTGCCGATGGCGATACAGTCGTGTCTCTGTTTTGTGCCATGGGTATCTCCTGCTCGGTTTGTTTTGGGTTTTCACTTGTATCGGTGTGTTGCATGTCATCTCCTGACGTAAAAATACATTATTTAAAAATTTAGCTTACAATTCTTAGATTTGGCTCACAAATTTTGACATATCAACACGCAGCAACCAGTTTTTTAATTGCTAATGGTGTTTTTAAAGAAATGTTGAATTTAGTGTTGTGCAAAATCAGCATGTATCATAATGGAGTTGTGGGGTGTAAATCAAGCTGAATTTAACAAAAAATTAATAAAGTTGTGTCAAGAAATATTCTGCTTTTTTTTGTAAATTTTGATTAAATTTTCAATTCAAATAGCAATCAATGACTTAGCAAAAAATGCTCATGTATTTTGGTCAAAACTTGTCATAAATTTTGAGTTTAATTGAGTGTGGTCACGTGCTATAGAAAAATTGGGTTTTTGTTGCATTTCCTTTTGCATATTTGAATATTTGCAATTTTTATCACCAATGCGTTATTTTTGCAGTTGGGTTGTTATGTTTCATCTAAAAGTTTTAAATCAGGCTGGAAATTTTGATTTTATTGCACCAGTAGTGAGCCACGTTGGTTGCAAAAATAATAATTTGGTGGTTTTACCAATGCGTTATTTTTGCAGTTGGGTTGTTTGGTTAGTAGGGTGTTTGAATTTTGGCTGGAAATTTTGATTTTATTGCACCAGTAGTGAGCCACGTTGGTTGCAAAAAT
>CAZQMH010000266.1:0-3470 GCA_964594435.1 uncultured Alcanivoracaceae bacterium | reverse complement strand
CAATCCTGTGCGTTCGATGACATCCGTAAATAATGGATTGAGCTTTTCTTTGTCATGGTTGTGATCAAATTCATCAATCATGTTGATAAATGCCGCCAGCGATGTTGCCGCACGAGTGGTTAGTTTGCTATTTTTTAACAAAACTTGGCACGCTGAGAAAAGGCTGATTTGATTCAACATGGCACAGTTACGAATTTGGTTGATGGTTTTATTGCCCAAACCGCGTGTCGGTGTATTAATGATGCGTTCAAAACCAACATCGTCATGACGATTATTAATTAAACGCACATAGGCAAGCACATCTTTTATTTCCATGCGTTCAAAAAATCGCAATCCGCCATAAACTTTATAAGCAATGCCATGTTTGAGTAAATTTTCCTCAAGCAAGCGGGACTGCATATTTGAGCGATACAAAATAGCAATTTTATCACCTTCGACACCTGCATCGATGATTTTTTCAATTTCCTCTGCTACAAATGCCGCTTCATCGTATTCCGAATAAGCACCATAATAATCTATCAATTCCCCATCGCTTTGTTGCGACCAAAGTTCTTTGCCTAATCGTTTGCTGTTATTTTTAATGACCGCATTGGCAGCTTGTAAAATGGTATTCGTCGAACGGTAGTTTTGTTCCAGCTTGTACTGGATGGTATTGGGATACAAATCTTTAAAGCCAATAATATGGTCAATTTTTGCCCCTCGCCAAGCATAAATCGACTGGTCGTCATCGCCAACCACCATGATTTTATTGTTTTGTCCTGCCAATAAACGAATAAATGCCGATTGGATAGCGTTGGTATCTTGAAATTCATCCACTAATATTGCTCCAAAACGCCCTTGATAATGTTGCAATAATGTCGGGTTATTAAGCAATAACTGATGAGTTCGCAATAACATTTCGGCAAAATCCACCAAACCACCACGATTGCAATGGTCATCGTAATGCTGATAAACCTTAATCATGGTTGCAGAATTATCATCACCAAAGTCTTCAATCTCATCGGCACGAATCCCTTCGTTCTTTTTGCCATTGATATAACCTTGTAACATGCGTGGTTGCCATTGTTTTTCATCCAACTCTAAATCTGCCACCACTCGCCGAATAAGGCGGTATTGGTCTTCGGAATCCAGTATCTGAAAATTTTTCGGCAATCCCGCTTCTTTATGGTGCATGGTCAACAAACGCAACGCAATCGAATGAAATGTACCAATCCACATGCCCGAGCTTGGTTTATCCAACAACGTTGCCACCCTATTCCGCATTTGGGCTGCCGCCTTATTGGTAAAAGTCACCGCCAAAATAGCATAAGGCGAAATCCCTTCGGCTGCCAACAACCACGCAATGCGATAAACCAGCACCCGTGTCTTGCCAGAACCCGCACCAGCAAGCACCAAGGCATGTTGAGCATCGGTGGTAACAGCCGCACTTTGGGCTTCGTTGAGATTGATTAATAGTTTGTTTGTACTTAGCATTGGGCTGATTATAAGCTTTTTATTCTTTAATTAATAATTCTAAATCTTTTTTGCTGGGCAATACTGTTTTGTATTTACTGGCAAAGATTTGTTCGTTGTTTTCAGGCAATGTAAACTTAACGACTGCTTCACTTTTATTTTGACAGAGTATGATGCCGATGGTTTTGTTTTCATTATCCAGAAGAACTTCTCTATCATAAAAATTGACGTACATCTGCATTTGCCCAATATCCTGATGTTTCAATTCGCCAATTTTTAAGTCGATTAAGACAAAACACCTGAGTATACGGTTATAGAATACTAAATCTATATAAAAGTGTTTGTCATCAAAAGATATTCGGTTTTGTCGTGCGACAAAGGTGAATCCCGTTCCTAACTCCAATAAAAAATGTTCGAGTTTATCAATCAATTTTTGTTCCAAATCATTTTCTGAATAGTTTGAATTTTCAGGTAAGCCAATGAACTCTAGAATATAAGGGTCTTTGATAATATCTTGTGGTGTCGTTATCACATTTCCCATTATTGATAGCTCCTTAACTTTTTTCTTATCGCGACTCAAAGATAATCGGGTATAAAGTGCAGAATCGTATTGGCGTTTTAGCTCTCTGACACTCCAATTATTTTTAGCTGATTCAATTTCATAAAAATCACGTTCACTCTCGTCATTAATACGAATTAAAGTCAAATAGTGTGACCAGCTTAGATTGAAGGTGGTAGATTTCGCAGACAGTGTTTGCGATTTCGAATAGACCTGATAAAACAACCTCATTTGTTCAAGATTGCGAACGGAGAATCCACGACCAAACTCCTTGATTAAGACCTGAGACAAACCTTTTAGCAAACCCTTGCCATAATCAGCTCGCTGTTTGCCATTTTGCTCTTGCTCAACAATTATGCGACCTATTTCAAAATACGTCAGCGTCATTGTGCTATTAACTGTGCGAATGACACTTTGGCGTGCAGATTGCAATAGCTCAACTATTTGTAGGTGAAATTTATTATCTTGTAGATTAGTCATTTATATTTTGCTATTAAACCCAAGCTTTTAGAACATATTACCACACAAATTAACAACATCGCACGAACTTTTATCCTCTAGCCCGCATATTTCATAGGAATGCAGAGTTTTAGGATTATTTCAGTGAGTCAGTTTGTTCTATTCACCGAGAAACCTAGTTATTCTTACGTTTGCAGGTGAATCGGACAAAATGGCCGCTGAAATCTTTCTAAAAAAAACACATCTTTTCAACTACGCCAAGCTGAAATTCAGTTTTTCTGCCATAGTTTTTCTATCCTCTTACCGACCATCTTTACTCAAATTTGCTTTTCTGTATCGGGATTTAGGCATTAGTCTTGCAAGCAGTCAGGCTATAATTTATAATTAATTTCTTTTATTTGCGAAACTCACAAAATTTGTGGAAAATTAGATAATATGCCAGAAACCAACGATTCACCTCTTTTAAGCATCCAAGACCTCACGGTTAAATTTCAAACCCAAGAAGAACTCATAACAGCTGTCAATAATGTTTCTTTTGATGTACCAAAAGGTAAAACGGTTGGTTTGGTCGGTGAGTCAGGTTCAGGCAAATCCGTAACCTCTTTAGCGACAATGGGCTTGATACCCATGCCACCAGGGCAAATCACCAATGGTAAAATATTATTTAATGGCGATGATTTGTTGAAAAAATCGGAAAAACAAATGCGCAAAATTCGTGGTAATCGCATCTCAATGATTTTCCAAGAACCCATGACTGCCTTAAATCCAGTATTTAGAATAGGTTCGCAAATTTCTGAAGTGTTACGCTTGCATAAAGGCATGAGCAAAAAACAAGCGTGGAATTATGCCATCGACTTACTCAACCAGGTCGGTATTCCTGACCCAAAAAATAAAATTCGAGCCTATCCACACGAAATGTCAGGTGGACAAAAACAACGTGTTATGATTGCTATGGCAATAGCCTGCGAGCCAGATTTACTAATTTGTGACGAACCAACAA
>CAZQMH010000265.1:0-3474 GCA_964594435.1 uncultured Alcanivoracaceae bacterium | reverse complement strand
GCCATTGAACTGGTTAAACTGGTGCTAAAACGCTCCAACTTTTTGCTTTATCCAGCGGATTTATTTTTTTGTCAAAACAACGCCATTAGAATAGGCTTTGGCACCCAACAATTTGTAAAATTTATCAACGAGGTCAACCCATGAACAAAGAAAAAACCGCCAAAATTCTTATCTGGTTGCTATCAATCACCGCTTTGGTCGCCTTTTTTTTCATAAAACCCATTCCACAAGACCCAAGCTACCATAACTTTAGTGATGGCAAAACTGTTTGGGGTGTGGCAAATTTTTGGAATGTTATCTCAAATGTGCCGTTTTTAATCGTGGGATTAATAGGTCTGGTTCACTTAAAAAAGATGCACATAGTTGCTGAAATGGCACTCGCCTATTGGATTCTATTTTTTGCCCTGATTTTAGTTGCATTTGGTTCGGGCTATTACCACCTTAATCCCAACAACCAGACATTGGTGTGGGATAGGTTGCCGATGACTATCGCCTTTATGTCATTGTTTGCAATTATCATTGCCGAATTTGTTAATGAACAACGTGGAGCGATTTTACTGTTTCCTTTGTTGCTAGCTGGGTTGATTTCCGTCTTTTATTGGCAATGGACACAAGCGAACAATGCAGGAGATTTGCGACTATATGCTTTGGTACAATTTTTACCAATTATCATTATTCCCATCATACTTATCTGCTATCGTTGTACTTTTGGTTCAGTATCTGCTTATTGGTGGTTATTGTTCGCTTATGTTCTCGCCAAGGTTTTAGAACATTTTGATGGACAAATTTATGCAGCAACCAACCATCTAATGAGTGGTCATGCAATCAAGCATGTTGCCGCAGCAATTGGTATGTTTGTTTTGGTCTTAGCTTATAGAAAAAGAAGCATCAGGCATAAAACTGTTGTTTAATTCGGGCACAATAATCGACTAAATTAGTGTATTTTTTAGCCAGTTTTGTAAATTCATTATCAATAGATGTTTCAATAAGCGATGATGCCAACATGCCATAAGCTGAGGCATCAAAAGAACTGGGGTTGTTGCCAAAAAAATATTTTTTATCGGCAAGTAAGTCGGATAATGCTTGCAAAGAATTATTGGTGATATGCAAAATTTCTTGATGCGAATGCCGACCTATACCTTGAGCAAATAGGGTTTTTTTCAGTTTTTTCCGAATCATATTTGGCACCAGGGTTTTAATGATTGGTGGTAAATCGCCAAAAAATGCTTTTTTAATAATCTGCCAAGTATCTTCAACCATCCATCTGGAATAAACCAAACAGAAATAAAGATTTTCATCCAGTGATTTTGTTAATAAATAGGCTTGAGCTTTTTGTTCTGAGGTGAGCTGCTTGTCTAAATCTACATGCTTTTCTTTTAAATATTCTATTATAAACTGCGAATCAGCAATGGCTTTATCACCGTCTTTTATAAAAGGCAATTTACCTTTGGGTGCGACTTTGAGGTATTGTGAACCATTTTTACAATTAAAATCAATCGCTGCCATTTTTAAATAAGCATTAACTTTCAAAACCATAGGGCTGGGGTCAACAACACCTAAATTTTCACCAAAACCATACAATGTAATCATACTTTTCTTCCTCATTCTTCAAACGTTAGATAATAACATAACTCTGCCCTAGATTTAGAGTTCTTTTTCAAGTTTACGCACATTGCGGTAGGCTTTGGGTAACAAGCTGCCACGTTTGGCACGATAACCTAAAAAGTTTTGTAAATCGTTCCATTTTATACGAATATATTTTTTGCCAACCCATACCAAAAAGGATTCGTTTTCAGATACGCAAATGGCATCAACCATGCTTTCATCGCCTGATTTTAATAGTTTTGGTGGAATATTAATCATTTTATTGCCCTTGCCTTTGCTCAAATGTGGTAATTCATGTGCAGGAAAAGCCAGCATGTGTCCCGCAGTTGTGACACAAACTATAAAATCTTTATCAGCATCATTGATGACTTTGGGGGCGAGGGTGGTGAAATTTCCTTTGGGTATGCTGATGGCGTGTTTGCCTGCCTTGACTTTCGAGTACAGGTTTTCCATTTCGGTGATAAATCCATAGCCAGCAGAAGATGCCATCAATAATAAGGTCTTTGGTTTTTCGCAAATTGTTGCCACAAATTGTGAATCCTCGGGCAGTTTAAATTTGGTGGTTAAAGCTTCGCCTTGTCCACGAGCCGATGGTAAAGTATGCGATAATAAAGAAAATGCACGACCATAATTGCTTAAAAATACTGCATTTAAATTGGTGCGTCCATAAGCATGATGAGCGTATTCGTCACCTGATTTAAAATTCAGTTTATGTACATCAATGTCATGTCCTTTGGCGGCACGTACCCAGCCCGCTTTGGATAAAATTATGGTGTTGGGTTCGTTCGGCACCAGTGAAGTTTCGTCAAAGACTTTGGCTTGTTCGCGGTTGACGATTGGCGAGCGACGAGCATCTCCGTGAATTTCCGTGTCTTCCATGATTTCCGTTTTTATCAGTTTTTTTAGTTTGGCACGTGACTTCAAAATGCCAGATAATTCATCGCGTTCAGCCATCAATTCCATTTGTTCTGAGCGAATTTTCATTTCTTCTAATCGAGCAAGATTGCGTAATTTTGTTTCCAAAATAGCTTCCGCCTGAATATCAGACAGCTTAAATGTGGCAATAAGCACTTCTTTGGGTTTTTCTTCTTGCCGAATAATGCGAATGACTTCATCTAAATCTAAGTAGGCAATTAATAAGCCTTCTAATATGTGCAAACGAGCTTCGACTTTATCCAAACGGAATTGTAAGCGTCTTCTTACCGTTTCGGTGCGGAAAATTAACCACTCTTTGAGAATCATCTTGAGATTTTTAACCTGTGGGCGTTTATCAAGACCAATCATGTTGAGATTGACTCGGTAGGTTTTTTCTAAGTCGGTGGTGGAAAACAAATGGCTCATTAAACCCTCGTAATCAATGCGATTAGATCGTGTAATCAATACCAATCGAAAAGGATTTTCATGATCGGATTCATCACGTATGTCTTCTAACATGGGTAATTTTTTCGCCGTAATTTGGCTGGCAATTTGTTGGGCAATTTTAGCAGGGCTGGCTTGGTGAGGCAAAGCACTGATGACGATATTTTTATCCTCACGTTGCCAGATACATCGCATACGAATGCTGCCACCACCTTTTTCATACATTTCGATTATATCTTTTCGAGGGGTGATAATTTCGGCGTGAGTTGGATAATCGGGTCCTTGAATATGTTGGCAAAGATCAGCCACGCTAGAATCTGGATGATCCAAAAGCTGAAATAAAGCGGCCGAAACCTCACGTAAATTATGCGGTGGCACATCGGTTGCCATTCCTACAGCAATACCAGAACCGCCATTAAGGAGAATATTGGGCAAGCGAGCAGGCAGAAAAACAGGCTCTTGCAAGGTGCCATCAAAATTAGGTTGCCAATCGACCGTGCCGTGTGGAAC
>CAZQMH010000264.1:0-3477 GCA_964594435.1 uncultured Alcanivoracaceae bacterium | reverse complement strand
TCCTTAACTTTAAAACACAAAGCTGCCCGTAATATTTGCAAAACACCAGGCGTACCCGCTTTTTCCCTTTCCTCAATATCAGTAAAAAAATCATGTTGGTGCTCGGCGACATAACTCACGGTTCCACCGCCACTGACTGTTGGTGGCAAATGCGAGTCATACAAGGATTTATTAAACACCAATACACCCGTTGAGCCAGGTCCGCCTAAAAATTTGTGAGCCGAAATAAAGACCGCATCTAGGCAGGTGTTGTGCTCTGGTGTCGCATCATGCGGTTGCATGTTAATTTCTACATAAGGAGCACTGGCAGCATAATCAAACAATGCCAAGGCATCATGTTTATGTAAAAGGGCTGCAATTTCATGCACCGGTGAAATCAAACCCGTCACATTGGAAGCGGCAGAAAATGAGCCGATTTTTTTGCGATTTTGGTATTTTTCTAATTGCAACAAACTGGCGAGGTGTTTTAAATCAATATGACCATTGCCATCCAAACGCACTTCAACAATTTCACACAAACCATCACGCCATGAAATTTCATTGGAGTGATGCTCGTAGGGACCAACAAAAACCACGGGTAAATTGCAATTGTCCTGAGAAAAATCCAGTTCAAAATTCTGCACCAAACTTTTGCGGGTTGCTGGCGGTAAATAAACACCTAAAATTTGCTGTATTTTATTAATCGCACCTGTTGCCCCTGTACCAACATTAATAATACGGTAATCACTGCCCGCATTCAGGCATTTTTTTATGGTCGATTCTGCCGAATGCAGTAAATGCGTCATGGAACGACCCGTCATATCATCTTCGGTATGGGTGTTAGCATAATGCCTTTGTAAACGCATAAGGTAGCGTTCGATAAAGTTTAAGGTGCGACCCGATGCCGTATAATCGCAATAAAGCATCAAGCGTTGACCAAATGGTGTGCAAAAAGGAGCATCTACGCCAATCATGTTTTGGCGTAGATAACTGGGAGTGATATGACCTTTCATATCTTAAATGTGGGGCTTAGTTTTGTTCAGCAGATAAACGTTCACACAGTGCGACATTATCTGAAGATATTCTTTGGATAGCGAAGCTACCATTAAGCTGTTGAGCCGTGAAGCTAAAATCTACCGTAGCATTGGCACAATCAGTGAAGGTTATGGTCATGGTTCCATAAGTACCCGCATCTGAATTGGTTACGGCTTGGTTATTGTTGAACAAACCACCAGTAGTATTGACTAAATCAAAGGTGATGGAATGATTGTCTTGATCGATGTTACCAAGACCTGTAAGCCAGCGATGCCCAGCATAACCAATGGTTGAAGTGGTATCACTTGGGTCTTGGGTATCATAGGTATACCAACCCATAAAGCCAATATCAAGACCAGGTAGCATTTCAATCAAAATACCTTGCCCTGGAGTTTGTGTATTTAACCACGCACCATTTAGACCTGAATTCAAAATAAAACGTTCCTGAAACTCAGCAATACTGGTCACTTTAACCAAATAGTCATTAATATCGGTATCACCTGCGGGATAATTGATGAGTGGCACCGTCGCAAAAGCTCCGCCTTTGTTCCAAAACCTGAGGGTGCTTATCATATCAACCACATCCATACCATTAACCACATGCCCAAAAACAGTAAAGCCACCGCTGTTGTCAGGGTCGTCTAAAAATTCATTATCGACGGTATTGATGTACCATTGACTGGTGGCACTATCGGCTTGCCCACTGACTTTAGCCATAGCAATTGTGCCTCTCACATTTGGCAAATTAAATTCATTGGCAACGGCATCTTGGGCGGGAATAGGTTGTAACTCGCCTTCGCGAATATTAAAGCCACCGCCTTGAATGACAAAAATTGCTGAATTAGCATCATTTGCACCCAATCGGTGAATGACTGAATTTTCATAATCGCCATTGTTGATATAACTGAGGAAATTAGCCACTGTATTTGGTGCTGCATCGGCAGATAATTCTATATCAATATTGCCCAAAGTCGTTTTAATACGCACAATTTGAGCGACAAGCAACGAACTAAAACTGCAAAGAAGCAAAAAAGTTAAAAATTTGTTAAAAGAAAGTTTCATTCAGACACCTTTTTTGAATGTTGTAAAAATAATCACGGGATTATACATGAAATACAAACGAAACACTTAAAATGTTGGCTTTTAATGCTGAAAAATATACGCTTTATGCTTTTGCTCTGCTTGAGCGGATAAACTTTCACATAATGCCACATTATCTGGTGTGATGCGACGCATATCAAAGCTTCCAGTTAATTGTTGTTGCGTCAAGCTATAAGTTACATGAGCCAAAGAACAGCTGGCAAAAGTTATGGTCATACTGCCGTAACTGTTAGCTGGCGAATTGGAAACAGCCTGTGGATTATCAAACAAACCACCAGAAGTATTGGTTAAATCAAAGGTCACAACATTATTATTGATAGAACCAAGGCTGGTCAACCACCGATGTCCAGCATAACCGATATTTGCTGTGGTATTGGCAGCAGGATTTTGTGTATCAAATGTGAACCACGCCATGAAGACGCTGTTTAAGTTAGGCAAAACCTCAAGTGTAATACCCTGTCCTGAAGTTTGAGCATTAAACCACGCACCATTGAGACCCGAATTGATGTGCAATGTCTCACTTAATTCATAAACATCGGTCACAATCACCAAGTTTTCTTGCATAATAGTATTGCCAGATGTGTAATTTATCAAAGGAATTTCATCAATAGGAGCGGCAAAATCATGCGACACTGGCAAAGCCGCAATTGCATCCACCACATCCATGCCATTCACCACCGTGCCAAACACGGCATAACCATTGCTGCCATCCAAATTGGTATTATCTGCCAAATTAAAAAACCACTGGCTGGTTGCACTATTAATATTAGTGCCACGAGCCATAGCAATCGTCCCCCGAACATTGGAAAGATTAGCCTCTAAAGCAATTGGGGCATCCACCGGCACCGCACCACTGACACCATTGACCGAAGTAAAACCGCCACCTTGAATAATAAAACCTGGCACGCTGCGATGAATATAAGAATTATTATAATCATCATCATTAACATACCGCAAAAAATTTGCCACCGTATTGGGAGCCGAATCGGCATGCAATTGAATATCAATATTACCCAAAACCGTTTCCATTCGAACCGTTTGAGCAACTGACAACAACGTCACATGAGTTAAAACAAGGAACATAAACATTTGAAAATATGAGGCGATCTTTTTCATGTTTGCAACCATAGGAAAAAAATAAAACTATAACCCATATTGATTATTATGCAAATAATCCAAGGCATCTGCCCAAAAAAAACCCAATTTTTTTTTGATTAACAAAATTTTGGATTAATTACCGAGACAATGTTTAAAAAAAAATAATAAGAGGTAAAATCAAACATTCTCTATAGGACAAAGCAGAAAAATGATTTTAGGTATAGATTTAGGCACAACCAATAGCGTATGTGCTGTTTTTAAAGA
>CAZQMH010000263.1:0-3483 GCA_964594435.1 uncultured Alcanivoracaceae bacterium | reverse complement strand
ATATTTTCCGCTGTTTTCAATTAAGGAATACACCTTTAATAAGATTACCCAACACAACCGCAACTCCTTATTGTGGCGTGATCCTTCGGTTGATGGTTTTAAAACAGGTCATACCCAAGGTGCTGGTTTTTGTTTGGTATCGACAGCCAAACGTAACACTATGCGTTTAATCGCTGTGGTCATGGGTACAGACTCGAAAAAGGCACGAGCCGATGAAAGCCAAAAATTATTCACCTATGGTTTTAGATTTTATGAAACCAACTTATTATACAAAGCCTTTGAGAAAAGAGTGGACATAGAAGTTTACAAAGGTGAAGCAGAAACACTCAAACTTGGGCTAAGTAACGACTTGTATGTCACCATACCCAAAGGACAATACAAAAATCTAAAAGCCAAAGTTGACATGCCCGATTTTATTATCGCTCCCATAAATAGCAAACAAGTCATTGGCAAACTCAATATCAGCCTCAACAACACACCCATTGTTAACAGAAATCTTATTGCTTTGTCGCCAATCGCAGCTGGCAGTTGGTGGACCAGAACAGTAGATTCTATGGCATTGTGGTTCAAATAATAGTCATCAAAATGAAAGAAAAAGATTTAACAGAAATAATAGCCAAACAAGAAGAAAAACCCCAAGGTTTAACTTTTCCCTGTCATTATCCCGTCAAAGCCTTGGGCAAAAACACCAATAGCTTTTTACAAGAAGTTCTGTTTATTGCTCAAAAACACTGCAAAAATACTCAGCAATGCGATGTCAGTTGTAAACTTTCACGCAATGGCAAATACCAATCAGTCACCATCAATGTGTATGCTGAAAATCGCCAGCAATTAGAGGATTTGTTTGCCGAACTGAAACAACACAACGATGTTAAATGGTTGCTGTAAAACCAACAATCAATATAAAACAACTGGGGCTTTTAGAATACCAAGGCGTGTGGCGAGCCATGCAAAATTTCACCGACAACCGCAACCAGCAAACAGCCGATGAACTGTGGTTGGTACAACATCCCGCCGTTTTCACTCAAGGTCAAGCAGGCAAGCCAGAACATATTTTAGATGCTGGTACCATCCCTATCATTCAAGTCGATAGAGGCGGGCAAGTCACTTATCACGGGCCTGGGCAAATCGTCGCCTATCCGCTGATTGACTTAAAACGCCACAAAATCGGCATCAAAGCCTTGGTCAATGGCATAGAACAAGCCATAATAGACAGCTGTGCTCATTATAAAATAAAGGCACAACGCCAAGAAAAAGCCCCTGGCGTCTACGTCAATAGCAAAAAAATTGCCTCATTAGGGCTCAGGGTACGCAAAGGGTGTACATTTCATGGATTAGCCTTTAATATCCGCATGGATTTATCGCCTTTTTCACGTATCAACCCTTGTGGTTATGCGGGTTTACAAATAACACAACTCAGCGATTTGCAATCAGGTGTTGAACTAGAACAAGTGCAACAACAACTGGTCAAAAATCTCTGTAAAAACTTAAACTTTACGGCAAACTATTTACCATAAAAAACGATTATTATGACAGAATCAATTCCCTTAATTATAGCAGGCAAGAAACAATTAGGAGCCAATAAAACCAAACGCAACCGTGCAGGATTTGCTACCGATGTGCCAACCTTAAGAAAACCCGATTGGATAAGGGTGCGCCTACCTGTGGGCAATGCGGTGGCAAAACTGAAGAAAAAAATCAGCAACAATGCTTTAGTTACCGTCTGCGAAGAAGCCAGTTGCCCCAATATTCACGAATGTTACAGCAAAGGTACGGCAACATTTATGATTTTAGGTGAAGTTTGCACACGACGCTGTTCATTTTGTGATGTGGCTCACGGTCGCCCTTTGCCTGTTGACACGCAAGAACCAGCCAATCTTGCCAAAACAATTGCGGAAATGGAATTAAATTATGTGGTTATCACCTCTGTTGACCGAGATGACTTAAAAGATGGTGGAGCCCAACATTACGTCGACTGCATTAAAGCGGTTAAAGCCGCCTGCCCGAACATAAAAATAGAAATACTAACACCCGATTATCGTGGCAAAGGACGCATGGATGTGGCATTAGATATTTTGGCACAAGAGCTGCCCGATGTCTTTAACCACAACCTCGAAACCGTGCCACAACTCTACAAAACTGTTCGTCCAGGTGCCGATTACCAATGGTCTTTGACGCTCTTGAAACGATTCAAAGAAAATCACCCACAAGTATTAACCAAATCAGGCATCATGGTTGGGCTTGGAGAAAGTTACCAACAAGTGCAAACAACCCTGCAAGACTTAGCAGCACACAAAGTGGACATGATAACCATAGGGCAATACCTGCAACCAACCAAACACCACCATCCTGTCATGTATTATTGGACACCTCAAGAATTTGATGACATAAAGGCGTACGGTTATAGCTTAGGTTTCACCCACATTGCCAGTGGTCCGTTGGTGCGAAGTTCGTATTTTGCCGATAAAGCCGCTGAAAAAGCAGGCATTGAATAATTAGCGATGGCAAAAATCATCTTATTCTTAAATGGTGAAAAGCCGCTGAATATACCGAATGTGAACCAATATGATGCCGTATATTGTACCGATGGTGCTTACCATTTTTTACAAGAAAGTGGCATAACACCCGATTTAATTACAGGTGATTTTGATTCGATTGAAAAACTGCCGCCAAACATTCCACACATCCATACGCCCGACCAAAACTACACGGATTTTGAAAAGGCTATAAAAATCATCATCCAACAAGGTTACAAAAGCATCGATGTCTATGCTGCCAACGGTTTGGAACAAGACCATTTTTTAGGCAATATGTGTTGTGCCTTAAAATACCAAAAAAAAATCAAAATTCGTTTTTTTGACGACAAGCAAAGCTATTACTTTTGTAAAAAAAACACCAATTTACACAATGTCAAAGGCAAAATCATCTCTCTATTTCCCTTTCCAAAAGCTAAAAAAATAACCACAACAGGCTTGCAATACCCGCTAAAAAAACAAAATCTCAGTATGCTTAAAAATAAAATCGGCACCCGTAACAAAGCCAACAAAGACACCGTCACCATAAAATTTAATCAAGGCAATTTACTTATTTTTATCGAAACAAGCAAAGCTAATTAATACCCAAAGCCTTAAAATTAATTAATTCGTATTTTTAGCAGAAGCTAAGATAAAACGCTCTCTTTGTTGTGGGCTCATTTCTAACAATTCAAGCACAAAATCGTGTTTTTCTTGTTTGTTGAGCAATTGGAAATGCTGCCGCATCATCTTTCTCAACTTTTTATCCATATTTTTAAACATACTCTTTATTTCTGCACGTACAGAACTATCAAATTGTTGCATAAATCTTTGTCGCTTCAACTTTTTGTGTTTGCCTTGCAATAATTGTTTTCTTTGCTTAGGCGAAAGATTCTTAAACTTTTTTCTCAACCTCTTTTGTTCTTGAGGACTCATTTCTTTGAAACGTCTATGAGCTTGCAATAATCTT
>CAZQMH010000262.1:0-3509 GCA_964594435.1 uncultured Alcanivoracaceae bacterium | reverse complement strand
GGCAAAACAAGGAATATCCGTACCCGCTGCCAAACGAGGCAAGTAATAATCTTTTTGTTCTTGTGTACCGTATTTATGCAACAATTCCGCAGGTCCCAAGGAATTAGGAACAGCAACTGTCGCCGCCAAAGCCGCGCTGCGAGAAGCGAGTTTTTGCAAAACCGCAGAGTGACCCAAGGCAGTAAAGCCCAATCCACCGTATTTTTTCGCAATAATCATACCAATAAAGCCATTATCACGTATAAATTGCCACATTTCTTTCGGCATATCACCTTTTTCGGCATTAATCTCATGCTCATCTGCCATGGCACAAAGCTCTTGTACCGGTCCATCAAGAAAAGCTTGCTCATCTAAGCTTAACTGTGGAGCGGGTACCGCATGTAATTTTTTAAAATTAGGCTTGCCGCTAAATAATTCACCATCCCAGCTAACTGTGCCAGATTCCAAGGCGGTTTTTTCGGTATCGGACAACCTGGGCAATGCCTTTTTGTAAAACGCCAAAAATGGTGCTGTTACGAGATTTTGTCGCAAAGACTTCATATTAAGAACGGCGGCAAAGGCTAAAAATATCAGCCACACGATTCCAGTTCCAAGCCAGCCATGGGTGTACTGCCACGTGACAAAGAGCATGGCAATAGCCGACACAGCCGTCCATGTTTTTAAGTTAGTTTTCAAATAAGAACATGCAAAAGCAGCGGCTAAAAAAGTTGTAAAAAGGATTAAAAAATTCATTGGTGTACTCCAAATATTGTTACCATACGCTACAGTATGGTGATAATTGTCGCAAAAGTCAATACTGTAGCGTATGGTTGTCGTAAAAAAGTTATGTTTTACCCAAAAAACAGGCATAATTGCGTTTTCACCGCAAGTGCACATGTTTATCTTTAAAAGTTACCAATTTTAGTGTCTAATAGCAATATTATGAACGAAGTTGTGAAAAAAAAGTCATTAACCGCCGAAGATTGGCAAGATGCTGCACTTAATGTTATCGCACACCAAGGCGTAGCTGCTGTGGCAGTTGAGCCCTTAGCACGCGAACTTGGTGTGACCAAAGGCAGTTTTTATTGGCATTTTAGTAACCGCATGGACTTGGTTAAACAATCATTGACTCGATGGAGAATGAACGATAAAAAGCTTATTGAGGAAAAAATTCTGTGCCTGCAAAACCCAAAAGAAAGATTGCTCGCTTGGTTTAAGCTCAGTGCCGAGCCCATTCAAACACATTTAATCTACAGCACACTGCTAGCTGACCGCTCACACACGCTTATTTCAAAATTATTAAAAGAAATCACCTTAGAACGCTTGGATTATTTACAAGAATCCTACGAACAACTGGGCTTGGATGCGAAGCAAGCAAAATCACAAGCTTTACTGGCTTATTCCGTCTATGTCGGCTTTTTACACATGTCAAAAACACTCTATGGTTCCTTGCCCGACAGTCAACAAGCAGAAGATTACGCAAAATTTGTTGCCAAACAGCTTTTGTCTTAAACTTCCAAAGTCACGAACCCGACATATTGGTGCTTTTATCTACTGCTTGATGAAGCATTGCATCATCTTGACTCAAATTGCTGTATAATACGCCAACTTTTCACGCCTAAAAGGCTCTTTTATGTCAAATTCTCCCAAAGTCGTTACTTTTAAAGACCTCAATCTTGCTGCTACTGTATTACAGGCGGTTGAAGATGCAGGTTATGAAACCCCTTCGCCCATACAGGCCCAAAGCATCCCTGCTATTTTATCGGGGGCTGATGTCTTGGGTCAAGCCCAAACAGGTACAGGCAAAACCGCCGCCTTTGCTTTACCCATATTATCCAAGCTCGATTTGCAAGTAAAACATGTACAAGTGTTGGTTTTGACACCTACACGTGAGTTGGCTATTCAAGTCGCCGAGGCTTTTCAAAGTTACGCTAAATACATCAAAAATTTTCATGTCTTACCTATTTATGGAGGGCAAAGTTTTGAGCCACAATTAAAAGCCTTGCGTCGTGGCGTGCATGTGGTGGTTGGAACACCAGGGCGCGTCATGGATCACATGCGCAGGAAAACATTAAAACTTGACAATTTAAGCACCCTGGTCTTGGATGAGGCGGATGAAATGTTACGTATGGGTTTTATTGATGATGTTGACTGGATATTGGGGCATACGCCAGAAAACCGACAAATTGCATTGTATTCTGCCACCATGCCAGCACAGGTGAAAAAAGTAGCGGTCAACCATCTAAACAAACCACTTGATATTAAGATAAAAAACAAAACTGCCACCGCAAAAAATATTAACCAACGCTACTGGATGGTCAGCGGCCTGCACAAGCTTGATGCCTTAACACGCTTGCTCGAAACAGAGGAATTTGATGGCGTATTAATCTTCGTGAGAACTAAAGTTGCCACCGAAGAACTGGCAGATAAACTGAAAGCTCGTGGATTTGCCGCCGAAGCTCTCAATGGCGATTTGGTGCAAAAACAGCGTGAACGCTTGGTCAACAATCTAAAAAATGGCACCATAGATATTCTCATCGGCACCGATGTTGTGGCTCGTGGACTGGATGTTGAGCGTATCAGTCATGTTATCAACTACCATATACCTTATGATGTAGAATCTTATGTGCATCGCATTGGTCGCACAGGACGAGCCGGACGCTCTGGTGAAGCGATTCTTTTTGTTGCTAGACGGGAACAACGCATGTTACGCTCGATTGAAAAAGTAACCAAGCAACCCATTGAGCCGATGAAAATGCCAACAGTAGCAGACATCAATGAAAAACGCATGGCAAAGTTTAAAGAGCAAATTGCCGACACCATTGCCAGCAAAGATTTGGGCATTTATCAACAACTTGTGCGTGAATTTCAAACCGAAACAGATAATGACGCCATGCAGATTGCTGCGGCTTTGGCATTGTTGGCTCAAGGTGAAAAAGGCATCTTATTAAAAGAAGAAAAACACAGCTACGATCACGACAAACAAGGAAATAAACGTAACCCCCGAAACGCCAGAGATTTTAAAGACTCTCGCTCGCCACGAGCACAAGCCGAAAGCAGAAACATAGACACACAGGCCCAAGCCCTCAATAAGCACCCAGATGTCACTATGCAACGCTATTATTTAGAAGTGGGTTACAACCATGGTGTCAAACCAGGCAATATTGTTGGCATGATTATAAATGAAGCCGACATTGATAAAGATTATGTCGGTCATATTGAAATATTTGATGATATTTGCACCGTTGACCTGCCCGCAGATATGCCTGAGGAATTATTACAGCAATTGTCGCAAGCCTATATTTGCGGTAAACCAAGTGGTATGCAAGTGGTAAAGCCAGGACAACAAGCTCATATCTCACCACCTGCAAGAAGAAGACGCTCGCCTGGCTCTAACAACCAAAAGAGAAGAACAGACTCCCCAAGACGCCGCAAATCTAGGGGTCGAAAAAAAGACGCGAGGAAAAAATAAAAAACTCTAAATCCAAAAGCTAAATACCTTAATTTTGAGTGCTTGAGTATAAACTTTT
>CAZQMH010000261.1:0-3519 GCA_964594435.1 uncultured Alcanivoracaceae bacterium | reverse complement strand
TGACATCTGTTCGGCTTTTTTCACGCAAGGCATTAAAGGAACCATAACGAGATTTGTCAGCTGGTAATTGGTAGTTTTTTAACCATTTGCCGTTGACATAACGGTAAAAATCATCTTGTGGGCGATAAGAGTCATCGACATACTGCAAATCAATTCCTGATTTTAATGCCGAGGTTGCCTGGACTTTTTTAGATGGGTTGTTTTTAGTTGCACAACTGGCTAGCAGAACGGCTGTTGAGAAAACGAGGGCTATTTTATTCATAAGTTTGTTATTTTAAAAAATTTGACTGATTTTACAGGTTTTTCAGGGGAATAAAAATAGGTCAAAAGTCATGGATTGGGTTATAATGCACGATTTTACCCAGCAATTTATGAAACCAACCCCTATTTATAAACATATTTTTGCCTTTGTTTACGATATTTTTCCAGTTGTTGGTATGCTGTTGTTGACATCTTTTGCCGTTTTGTTGCTGAGAAATGGACAAGAAGTGCCACGAAACACATGGTGGTTTGATGTGCTTTTAGGTATGGAAATTGCATTCTATTACATTTATTCGTGGAAAATCGGCGGTCAAACCTTAGGCATGAGGGCATGGAAGATGAAAATCATTCCGAATGACAAACAGCAAAGGACTTTAACGTGGTGGCAGGCCATCGGTCGTTTTGCTATTGGTATTGTTTCTTGTATTGGTGGGATAGGTGTGTTTTGGAAGCTTTTTAGTCATGACAATTTGACATGGATGGATAAAGTAAGTGATTCACAGACTTTAACTAAGGATTAGGATTTGGGTTTAAAATAAAATAACAAGGCGATGATGATTGTTAGCGATGGCAAAACGGCCACAACAGCAGGGTGAACATTAAATATCTCGCCAATATTCAATAAAGATCGGTTCACGACATAAAGAATGAGTCCGAGCATAATGCCGATTAATAGTCGCTGTCCAAAACCACCAGTTCGCATCAAGCCAAACAAAAAAGGCAAACCAGTTAATGCGGTCGCAAGCACCAGTAATGGGAAAGCAAATTTTGCCCACAGGCTTATATTGTATTTGGCGGGAATATGTTGTTTGCCTGCTTGAAAGTTTTTGTACTTAATGATGTCTCGAATACTTAAATATTTTGGTCGTGCATTGGTAATGCTCAACAAATCGGGTTCGATACGTGACGGCCATTGCTGGCTTTTGAGCTTTTTGGTGGTAACGCCTGTGGATAAAAATTCCGTCACTTCAAGATTGCTTAATTGCCAAAATTGCCCTTTGTAAACCGCTTCTTGGGCCTTGGAGACTTTTTTTACTTGTAAGTTATCATTCAATTCAAAAACCGTCACATCTTTGATAACGATGTTTTTATTTTTGACATCATAAACATTGCCTGTGGCTTTGGCGTTAAAGATAACATTGCCATCGCGAATCCACACGCCAGATTTCAAACCCAAACCAATACCTTTGGTGATTTTTGCACTGCGGTAGTTTTCAGCAATCATTTTAGCAGGTGGCACAATAAATTCGCCCATTAAACTGATGGGTACAAGCCATATCAGTAATGTAACTATGGTGATTTTGGCAATTTTAAAACGGCTCATGCCAGCAGCTTGGACAACGATGAGTTCAGAATTGGCAGCCAAAACGCCCAGTCCTATCATGACGCCAACCACGCTACTGATAGGAAAATAATCATAAATAATGCTCGGCACAGTTAATGCCGTATAAAAAACCGCACTTCCCAAGGTAAAGTCGCCCTTACCTACGGCATTAATTTGTTGAATAAACCCAAGCAGAACACTTAAGGTTAAAAACATTAACATTGCCAAGACGACACCGCTACTGATGCTTTTAAATAAATACCTATTGATGAGTGAAAACATAGTAAATTCCTTTTGATTGGTCAAGCAATGCGGCTATCGGCTTTATGAATACGCCATAAACCATAAATAATAAAGAGTAGATGCACCCACCAAGCACCCATCCACGAGGGCACTTTGCTTTGGGCAATGAGCGAGTAAGCGATGGTCAATAAATTTAAATAGGCAGTGAGAATGAGCAAGCCCACAATCAAGGAGCCAAATTTGGCATCACGAGGCGAACTCTTGGATATGGAAAGTGCCAATAATATTAAAACGATGACGGTAATAGCAGGAGATAAGCGTTCGTGAATTTCAGCTTTATCAACTGGTCTATCTGAATCCCATAACTGTTTTAGTGTTTTGCCATCTTCATCAACATTGGCAGCCTTGCCTTTAAGGCGAGGCAATTTTATGTCGTTGCGGGCAAATTTTATAAGATTGTACTTCTTTGTGCCTGGTACGCCTTCGTTACGAAAGCCATTAAACAGTGAAATGTATCTTTGTTTGGTTGTTTTATCTTCGTATTGAAAGCCATATTCTGCGGTCAATGTATCGACTCTGTCATCATGCCGCACATTTACAAAGATGTTTTCTAAGCGTTTTTGCTGGGCATTTATTTTTCGGATATAAATGATAGAATTACTGCCTGATAGCTCTTGAAAAACGCCTTCTTTCAAGCCCATCAGTGAGATGTCTTTACTGGCAGCAACGGTTAAGCGTTCAGATGTGCGTGAAGCCAAAGGAATAACAAACAAAGAAAGCAACAAAAGCAGCACAAAAAAGACCGACATCAAAGGCAAATACATTTTTAATATTTGTTTTGAACTGACACCTGAAGAATGAAACATAACGATTTCTTGGTTGCGGTACATCTGAGCCATTTTAAAAAGTACAGCTATATATAATGACAAGGGCAACAGCAAAGTTAAAACATCAACCGAACGCAAGCCCAACTCAACATAAAGCATGGAAGCAGGCAAAGCACCCCGTGCAATAATGCGCAGGGTGCTGGCAAAAGAGGTCCCTACAGTAAAAACAAAAAGTACCAACAAAATAGCCAAAAATGCTCTAAAAGTTTCTTTTCGTATGTATTTGCCTAATATTTGCAATGGTTTTCTCAAAAAAGGTTCATTTATAACTAGCACTAAACATCTTAGTTGTTTAGAATGTTCGGCTGGTTAAGAAGATAAAAAGCGAATCTTAACATACATTATCACTCTATTAGGAGAAACGAATGAAAATTACTTCATCATTACTGACACCAAGCAAAAGTAAAGCCCATGCCTTGTTGATAGCCTTTTATGCAGATTTAAAATTTAATAGCATAGCTAAAGAAGCCGATACGCTCGTTAATCAACAAATCAGCCAACGCATAAAGCATAAAGATTTCACAGGCAAAACAGGACAAATTCTAACCTTATTTACTACCTCAGGACAACGCATTGTACTCGTTGGCTAGGGCGAAAAAGACAAATGCAATTTAGGTAGCATCCAAACCGCGACCACCAACGCCATCAAAGCGGTTGTCACAACACCAGTAAAAACCGTAAGTAATTATATTGCTGCCTTGAAATTCAGTTGCTGTGAGGCGGCAACTGTTGCCAAAATAAGTGCCATCTCAGCCTCGCATGCCGCTTACCGTTACCAAGCCACCAAAAACTTCAAAAAAGATG